>NZ_DDCJ01000097.1:13639-17035 GCF_002335285.1 Thalassolituus sp. UBA2009 | reverse complement strand
GACGTTTTGCTGCGCCTCTGGGGCCGCCGCAGAAACCGATGATATGTCTGGTCTGACCGCAGTGATACGGACAAGTGGCTCCGGCCAAGGATGGCCGATGAGGCGCGCGGCCAGTAAATATCAAGGTTTCAAGGAAGACGGCCCAGAAAGCGCGAAGCTGGGATCGGCCCGCCGGCAAGGGGATAAGTTCCCCTGGGAGGCATCGGCCTGGATGTTAAAAAATGCTGTTTTTATCAGTTATGGTGCTGATTAAAAACGGTGGGACGGTTGTGAGACAGCGACATAAAAAAGGCGGAAACCCACAAAAGGTTTCCGCCTTATTGGCCGCACGCATCAGCGCGGCGGCTTACACCTCTGGTTCCTTACTGACTACGCCTCTGGCTCTTCCGGCATTTTACCCAGAAAACGATACAGCACCGGCACCACTATCAGGGTCAGCAGGGTCGAAACCAGCAGGCCGCCGATAATGGCCCAGCCCATCGGCGACCACATGCTGGAGCCGGATAAGGTCAGCGGCAATAAACCACCAATAGTGGTCAGCGTGGTTAACACAATAGGTACAAAACGGGTTTGCGCTGCAGCGGCAATGGCTGCCAGTTGTTCCATACCTTCGCGCCGCATCTGGTTGGCATAATCCACCAGAATAATGGAGTTATTCACCACGATACCCACCAGCGAGGTCAGGCCGATAAAGGCGGTAAAACTGAAGGTATAGCCGGTAATAAACAACGCCAGCAAAGCGCCGATTAAGGCAAAAGGAATGGCGGCAAAAACAATTAATGGCTGCACAAAAGAACGGAACTGCAGCACCAGCACGGCAAAAATCCCGAATACCGCCAGAATCAGAGCCTGGGCCATACCGCCGAAAGCTTCTTTGCGGTTGGCCTGCTCACCGCCAATAGTAAAGTGCACACCTTCCGGCCAGGCATATTGCTGCAGTTGTTCAACCACGGCGTTAGTCACGGCTTCGGTGGTAAAACCCGGTAACACATCCGAGGTTACCCGTGCCATACGCTCGGTATCAAAATGCTGGAAGCGGGCAATGCTGGTTTCCAGTTCCAGACTGGCAACCTGCAAAAGCGGCACTAGTTTTCCCTGCGCAGTGGTGATCTGAATATCGTCAAAGGTCGCCAGCTCCGGACGCGGATATTCCGATAAACGCAGCACTAAATTGTATTCTTCACCGTCATCATCGCGGTAAACACCCATAGGTAAACCCACCAGTGCGGTACGGATGGTACGGTCAATGGTGCTGAGCGGAATACCCAGCATGGCGGCTTTATCACGGTTAATCTGCACATGCAGATCCACCTTATATTTGCCGACCGGATTATCCACACCAACGACGCCCGGGGTCTGTTCCATAATACTGGCGACATCCAGCGACACACGCTGAATCTGCTTCAGCTCTTCACCCATAATGCGGATTTCAACCGGCGCCTCGACGGGAGGCCCCTGCATAAATTCCTTAACCGTAATCTGTGCACCGGCAATCCGCCCCAGCTCATCACGCAGGGATGAAACCAAAGGTTCGACCTGTGCCAGCTCATGCGCACTTAAGGTGACAAATAATTGCGCAAAATTCACCGTCTGCCGCGATGGCATAATGTTGTAATAAATCCGCGGATTACCGCGGCCAACGTTCTGCGCAATATCCACCACTAAAGGCTGTTTACGCACCAGCGCTTCAACCCGTTGTGCCATGGCTTCGGTCTGTTCAAAGCCACTGCCTTCCGGCATATCAATATTCACCAGAATCATTGGTTTTTCGGCTTTCGGAAACAGGCTGACACCGATTAACGGAAACAGCGACAACGAACCGATTAATAACGCCAGAGAAATACCCAGCACCCGCTTAGGTTTGGCCAGCGCGCGGTTCAGCCAACGCAGATAAAAACCATCGGCGATTGCTTCCAGTTTTTTCTGGCTGCGGGTGGTGGTTTTTGCGGCTTTACCTAATTTACTCGCCAGTAACGGCGTTAAAGTCAGGGCAATTAATAACGATGCAAACAGGGTTAATACCACGGTAACCGGCATAGCGCGCATAAAAGTGCCGGAGCCATTCTGCATCAATAACATGGGTAAAAAAGACAGTACGGTGGTCAGCGTACCTGAAGCCACAGCCCAGGCTACCTGTGAACTGCCTTTAACCGCGGCTTCGGTCGGACTGTCGCCGTCACGTAAATGACGGGCAACGTTTTCCACCACCACGATGGCGTTATCCACCAGTAAGCCCAGCGCAATCACCAGCCCGACAATGGACATCTGCTGCAGACCAAAGCCGGCCAAATCGACCCAGCCGATGGCAATAAAAATCGATAATGGAATCGCCGCGACCACCACCAGCGCCGGACGCAGGCCCAGCACGATCAGTGACAATACAGCGACCAGAATCAGGCCCTGATTTAAATTATCAAAAAAACCGTCAATCTGACGCTCAACACTGAGCGACTGATCCATGACGGTTTTTAACGCAATATGCTGCGGCAGACGCTTATCAGTGTAGGTATCCAGCACCTTCTGAATGCCCTCGCGTACCTGAAAAATCTGGCTGCCTTTACGCTGCACCACAGAAATAAATACCGCTTTTTCGCCATTTAAACGCGCACGGTAACTGGGCAGACTTTCGGTTAACGAAATCTGCGCAATATCACGCAGATAAATCAGGCGCTGGCCCTGACCGCGCACGGCGGTATCGCCGATAGCATCCAGCGATTCATAGTCGCCACTGGTGCGTACGGTAAAGCGCCGCTCACCGGCATTGGCGTGACCACCGGGTAAATTCTGCGCGGCACTGGCTACCGCCGCCTGAATTTCATTCAGGCTGATACCCAGACCATTTACCTTGCGCTGATCGACCTGAATCTGCACTTCCAGTGTTGGCAGTGCGGCAATATCCACCCGCTTAACACCACTGACCCGCTCCAGTTTTTGTTCCAGGGTTTCGGCGTGCTTTTTTAATTCCGGATAATCCGCCTGCTCTGATACCAGTGCCAATTGCAGAATACTGACATCGGCCGGGGATATTTTGTCGATATCCAGATCGACAATACTGGCCGGCAGCTGATCGCGTACCTGCGATACCGCGCCAACCACGTCATCGTATTTATCATCAGGATCGGTGCCGTATAAAAACTCCACACGGATCACCACCAGACCATCTTCCACGCTGGTTTTAATTTCGCGCAGGTCATCCAGTTCATTCAGTGCTGCTTCCAGCGGATCAACCACCAGCTTTTCCATATCCAGCGGCGTTGTTCCCGGATTCACCACTTTGATTACGGCGGCAGAAAAATCGAATTGCGGGTCTTCTGAGCGCGGCATGGTAAAAAATGACACCACGCCAAGCAGCACCAGCAATAAAAACATTACCCAGGTGAACTGGTGATTGCGGAT
>NZ_DDCJ01000097.1:0-13384 GCF_002335285.1 Thalassolituus sp. UBA2009 | reverse complement strand
CACAGCAGGTGCCGCTTCCACCAGCGCAGACTCCGGCAGCGTCACCACACGGCCATGGCTCAGATAAGACGCACCCGCCACCACAACCTGTTCACCATCCTGTAAACCACCGGTAATCACCAGCTGATCATGATCCAGCGCCAAAAGTGGCAGACGGCGTAACTGCGCCTGATACTCACCGTCGTTGTTCTGCACCACAAACACTTCCACTTCGGCGCGAGCCCCCTGATGAGCACTCTGGGCCGCAGGCTGTTTGTTATAGGTCCGGACCATAGCACCAACCGGCAGCAACACCGCCGGACGGGTCTGTGCCGGCATAATCACCGCATGGCCAACAAAACCGGCCAGCAACGGCTGCTCAGGTTTAGCACTCACACGTAATTCAATTTCAAAGGTCTGACTGGCATCGGCGCGTCCGGCCAGCTCGCTCAGCTCCGCCTGAAATATTTCACCGGGGTAAGCATCAAAGGTTACTTCGGCATGATCCTGCAGACGCAGACGAACGATATCTTTGTCGGTCACTCCGGCACGCAGCACCCAGCCACTGGTGCGGGCGGCAAACAGAAACACCGGCTTGCCATTGCTAACCATTTCATTGGCTTCTACCGAACGCTTCAGCACCCGGCCATCAGCCGGTGCACGGATAACCGCATGGCGCTGATTAAAACGCGCAACGGTCAGGTCAGAGCGGGCAACATCCACCTGGGTTTCGGCACTCTGTAACTGCTCCACCGACAAGGCATCCAGCCCCTGCAGCGACTGAAAACGCGCCAGATTACGCTCGGCATTGGCCAGCACCGATTCGGCCTTGGCCACCTGCGCGTCGATTTCTTCCAGATCGAGGGCCGCCAGCACCTGCCCGGCTTTTACCCACTGCCCTTCATCCACAGCGACGCGGCGTACCAGGCCGTTGATTTTAAACGCCAGATTCTGTTCAGACTTATTTTCCAGCACACCGCTGATACGCAGCGGCCGGGCATATTCCTGCCATTGCACACTGACGGTTTCGACCGGTAAGGCCGGTTGTGCCAGAGCAGATCCGGCCAGAAAAAGGCCAATTAAGGTAAAAAGAAAACGGCCGGAATGACGACCTTGCAGACGCAGAAAAAACATAGGGCGCTCCTGTTGTAATTATGCAAACCCATTGATCACGACGAACACCGCCGGGCGCATTAACAACACCGGCATGTTTACAGTGAAAACATACTATGACGACAATGTGAGCATCGTCAACACAACAAAAATGTCCCATCCGGAAAATCTTTGGGTGGTTACAGGCCATTTCTGGGTAGATGTCTGCCAGATAACACATTGTTAAACGTTTGTTTTGCCGTACAGTTCTGCACTCTCACCACATAAAAAAAAGACACACCATGGGCCCTTTAAACTGTACTGCTAACTCACTGCATATTTTGCTGCGCCTGTTGGCCAGCAAAGGCATTAAAAATCAGCAACTGCCGCCAATGGATTTGCCGGCCGATGCATTGTTTAACAGCCGCAGCCGCGTTGCGGTCAGCCAGATCCTGAACCTGCTCGACTGGGCACAGGAACAGCTGCCGCAACAGAATCTGGCACTCGACTACGGTCTGGCGCTGGCACTGCATCAGGAAACGCTGTTTAACACTCTGGCGCAGGGCTGCGCACTGCTGCGTGAAGACAACCTGCTGACGCGACTGTTTGGTCTGTATCAGGAAGACGATGGCGAAACCTGCCATATCGAGCTGCGCTGGCGCGCCAATCCGACGGTGGCCGAGCAACTGCCGGCCAGTGTGCTGGATGTACTGGTTGCCTGGCTGCACGCCACCTGCCTGCCACTGACCGCCACCAGCCACAGCGATATTCAGCTGTTCCTGCCGCAAGGCTGCGAACAACCACAGCGTTACGCCGCTTATGTGCCGCTGAAGATTCATTTCAACGCACCGTACCTGGCCATCCGCCTGCCGACACGCCTGCTGCACAACGAGGCTGACCCGCATAATCTGCCGCAACTGCAGCGCGAACTGCCACCGCGACCGAGCATGCTGGTCGCCAGCAAAGCGGCCAATCTGCTGCGCGCTGAACTGCCGGAACCGCCATCACTGGAGCAGCTGTCACAGGCGCTCAGCCTGAGTGAACGCACCTGTAAACGGCGCCTGCAGGACAGTGGCACGCACTACCAGAAGCTGCTGTCCGAACTGCGCCTGATTCAGGCCCGCGACTGGCTGCAGCGACGGGTTTATAACGTCACGCAACTGTCCGCTGAACTGGGCTATTCCAGCGTTGCAAACTTCTCCAAAGCGTTTAAAAAATGGTGTGGGTACTCTCCCAGCCAGGCGCATCTGGCGAAAAACGGCAGCGTCAGCGGCACGCCGGCGGAACAGAATAAACAGCTCAGTGAAGTTGACGCTTAAGGCGTAACTGGTTTGAATAGCGGGAATCTTTTATGGATCTCCCGATGACCAGCGTCGCCTCAAACCAGAACAACGCCACCACCAGCTACCACCACGGTAATCTGCGTGAGGCTTTGCTGAGCGCAGCGGTCGACAGCATCCGTGAACAGGGCGCCGAGAATCTCAGCCTGCGCGCCCTGGCACGGGTGGTCGGCGTTTCACAAACCGCCCCCTACCGCCACTTTGCCGATAAAAATGGCCTGCTGGTCGAACTGGCACGCCAGACCTTCGATGAACTCAGCGGTATTACCAGCAGTTGTATCGACCCCAGCCTGAGCAGTGCCGATAACCTGCTGCGGGCCGGCGAGGCCTACCTGCGTTATGCCATTGCCAACCCGGAAAAGTACCGTCTTATTTTCGGCAGCAGCATCACCAACCGCGAACAATATCCGCAACTACGCACATCCGCCCACAGTGCCTTTAATGTGTTGCTGCAGCTGATGGCTGAAGGGGCGCAGCGCGGCGAATTCCTCCACACAGAGCCGATGATTCTGGCCAATAACTGCTGGTCGTCGATCCACGGTTTTGCCCTGCTTACCATCGACGGCGTGTTTGCCCGCAAGGAACAACCGCTGGGCTTTGACGACATGCTGCGCACACACCTGCAGCTGACCCTGCGCGCGATTCAGTACGCCCCACAGCACATCCCGCAAAACCTGCCCGGTGCCATACCTTTTTCTGACTGAACAGTCAGATTTCCACCATTTAAGGTAACAGCATCAACCCAGCGGCCATGCGGCCCGCAGGCTTAAACAGGCCAATATTTATAAAATGGAACCATAGTCCAGCTATTTACAGATTGGAGGGTGCCTAAGTCCGTTTTAGGCGCTATACTGCCGCCCTTTTTTACGATCTGAAACAAAGCATTCGTCCGCTTTTACGGCAGACAAAGCACCCTCTGCCAGAGCGCTGGCGGGGCAGAATAAAGACAGCAAACGATCACATCACGACTGACTACAGCAGGACATAACATGGCCAAGCAAACCGCTCTGTACGCCAAGCACCTCGAAGCCAACGGCAAAATCGTCGACTTTGGTGGTTGGGATATGCCCATCCATTACGGCTCGCAGATTCAGGAACACAAAGCTGTGCGCGAGCAGGCCGGTATGTTCGACGTATCGCATATGACCATCGTCGATGTACGCGGCCCGGATGCCACCGCCTACCTGCAGAAACTGCTGGCCAACGATGTCGCCAAGCTGCAGGAAACCGGCAAAGCCCTGTACTCCGGCATGCTGAATAACGAAGGCGGTGTGATCGACGACTTAATCGTCTACAAAATGGATGGCTGGTACCGCACCGTGGTGAACTGCTCCACCCGCGAAAAAGATCTGGAGTGGATGTCACGGCAGAGCAAAGGCTTTGAAGTCAGCCTCACCGAACGCCCGGAACTGGCGATGGTTGCCGTGCAGGGCCCGAAAGCTATTGAGCTGGTAAAACAGGTAAAAGCCGACGCCGCCGAACTGATCGACAGCCTGAAAATTTTTCAGGGCAAAGGCAAAGGCGAATGGTTCTACGCGCGTACCGGTTACACCGGTGAAGACGGTCTGGAAATCATGGTGCCGGAAGCCGAAGTGGCTGATTTCTGGCAGCAGCTGCTGGATGCCGGCGTTGCTCCGGCCGGTCTGGGCGCACGTGATACCCTGCGTCTGGAAGCCGGTATGAACCTGTACGGCAACGATATGGACGAAAGCATTTCGCCACTGCAGGCCGGCATGGGCTGGACCATTGCTTGGGAACCGGCAGAGCGTGATTTTATCGGCCGTGCCGCACTGGAAGCCGAAAAAGCTGAGCGCGCAGCTAACCCACAGCAGGCGCTGAAGCAGGTTGGCCTGGTACTCGAAGAGCGCGGTGTGATGCGTTCACACCAGAAGGTTGTGGTTGAAGGTGTTGGCGAAGGTGAAATCACCTCCGGTACCTTCTCCCCAAGCCTGGAGTACTCCATTGCCATGGCGCGCGTACCGGTTGGCACCGCAGACAAGTGTCTGGTGGAAATGCGTGGTAAATTAGTGCCCGCACGCGTGGTTAAGCTGCCATTCGTCCGTAACGGCAAGCAGCAGTTCTGATACCTTAACGAATTCGTTTTACGCTTTTTATTTTTGAGTGGAGATCAACATGAGCAATATCCCAGCCGAACTGAAATACGTGACTTCCCATGAGTGGATCCGTCTCGAAGCCGACGGCACCGTAACCATCGGTATTACCGATTTTGCCCAGGCTCAGCTGGGTGACGTGGTATTCGTTGAACTGCCGGAAGCCGGTACCGAAGTGGAAGCCGAGCAGGACATCGCCGTAGTTGAATCGGTGAAAGCCGCTTCCGACATCTACGCGCCACTGGCCGGTAAAATCATCGCCGTTAACGACGCGCTGGTTGATACTCCGGAAATGGTTAACGAAGATCCGTACGGCAACGCCTGGTTCTTCAAAATGGAACTGGCTAACGCCGACGACCTGAATAACCTGCTCGACGCCGACGCTTACGCGGCTGCCTGCGAGTAAGACGACACCACTTACGCCTGCCGCAGCGCAGGCGCAGTGATTAAGAAGTGCCGTTAAGACGTGCTGTTAACTCCGTTAGCAGCACTGCCTCACCAGCTTAACTTTTTTGAGTTCTCCCATGACCACACTGTCTCTTAAAGATCTGGAACAACGCGATAATTTTATCGGCCGTCACATTGCCTCCAATGGCGCAGGCCCGGACAGCAACGAAGAAGCCGCTCTGCTGGCTGCCGTTGGTGCCGACTCGCTGGAAGCCCTGAGTGCCGAAATCGTGCCTGCTGATATTCTGCGCCCGCCTTTCCTCGACATTGCCGACGGTAAAAGCGAATACGATGCGCTGAATTATTTAAAGTCGCTGGCGGCGAAAAATAAGATCTTTAAGAGCTACATAGGTCTGGGTTACCACGACACCATTATTCCGCCGGTGATTCTGCGCAACGTGCTGGAAAATCCGGGCTGGTACACCGCCTACACCCCTTACCAGCCGGAAATTGCCCAGGGCCGTCTTGAAGCCCTGCTGAACTTCCAGCAAATGGTGATCGACTTTACCGGTATGGAACTGGCCAACGCCTCGCTGCTGGACGAAGGCACCGCCGCTGCCGAAGCCATGTCCATGGCCAAGCGCTCGGTAAAGAAAAACAAATCCAATACTTTCTACATTGATGAAAACTGCCTGCCGCAAACCATCGACGTGGTCAAAACCCGCGCCGAAGCCTTTGGCTGGGACGTACTGGTTGGCCCGGCGGATGCCGCCGCCGACGCCGATGTATTCGGCGCGCTGTTCCAGTATCCGGGTAAAAACGGTGATGTACGTGACTTCACCGATGTAATTACCGCCCTGCACGCCAAAGACGCACTGGCCGCGGTAGCCACCGACCTGATGGCGCTGGTGATGCTGAAAGCACCGGGCGAAATGGGTGCCGACATCGTTCTGGGTAACGCCCAGCACTTCGGCGTACCGATGGGCTTTGGTGGCCCGCACGCGGCGTTCTTCGCCACCCGCGATGCCTACAAGCGTAATATTCCAGGCCGTATTATCGGTGTTTCTATCGACGCTCAGGGCAAGCCTGCGCTGCGTATGGCACTGCAAACCCGTGAACAGCATATCCGCCGCGAGAAGGCCAACTCCAACATCTGTACTGCACAGGTGCTGCTGGCCAACCTGAGTTCCTTCTACGCCGTATACCACGGCCCACAGGGTCTGAAGACCATTGCCGGCCGTATTCACCGTTTAACCGATATTCTGGCTGCTGGTCTCTCTTCTTCCCAGGGACAGGCTAAAGGCATTGAGCTGGTCAACAACCACTGGTTCGACACCCTGACCTTTAACGCCAGCGACAAAGCCACGGTACTGGCCCGTGCCGAAGCGCGTGAAGTGAACCTGCGTGACGACGCCGCTCTGGGTATGGCAGCAAACACTCTGGGTGTCAGCCTGCACGAGAAAACCTCCGCCGCCGACGTACAGGAACTGTTCGATATTATTCTCGGCGAAGGTCACGGTCTGGATGTATACGCACTGGACGCGCAGATTGTTGCCAACGGCTCCAACAGCATCGACGCCGGTCAGGCACGTAACACCGCCTTCCTCACCCACCCGACCTTCAGCCGCTATCATACCGAGCATGAAATGCTGCGTTATATGAAGCGCCTGGAGTCGAAAGATCTGGCCATGAACCACAGCATGATCACGCTGGGTTCCTGCACCATGAAACTGAACGCCACCACCGAAATGATTCCGGTCACCTGGCCTGAGTTCTCCAATATTCACCCGTTCGCGCCTAAGTCGCAGACCGTTGGCTACGAGCAGATGATTGCCGAGCTGGACGACTACCTCAAAGCGGTTACCGGTTTTGACGCCATCTGTATGCAACCCAACTCCGGTGCGCAGGGCGAATACGCCGGTCTGCTGGCGATCAAGAAATACCACGAGAGCCGTGGCGAAGGTCACCGTAACGTTTGTCTGATTCCGCGCTCTGCCCACGGTACTAACCCGGCGTCGGCGCAAATGGCCTCGATGCGCGTAGTGGTTACCAACTGCGATGACGAAGGTAACGTCGACTTTGACGACCTGAAGAAAAAAGCCGAAGAAATCGGCGACCAGCTGTCGTGCCTGATGCTGACCTACCCGTCGACCCACGGTATTTACGAGCAGGGCGTGCGCGAAATCTGCGATCTGGTACACAGCCTCGGCGGCCAGGTGTATATGGACGGCGCCAACCTGAACGCACAGGTGGGTATTACCCAGCCGGCGTTTATCGGTGCCGATGTATCGCACATGAACCTGCACAAAACCTTCGCTATTCCACACGGCGGCGGCGGCCCGGGCATGGGCCCTATCGGCGTTGCCAAACACCTGGCGCCATTCGTGGCCAACCACGCGGTACGCCCGCTGGAGAACGAAGCCAAAGGCAATGGTGCGGTATCGGCTGCGCCATACGGCTCCGCCAGCATTCTCACCATCAGCTGGATGTACATCACCCTGATGGGCGGCAAAGGCCTGCGTCGCGCAACCCAGAACGCACTGCTGAAAGCCAACTACCTGGCCAAGCGTCTGTCGGCTCACTACCCGATTCTGTACTCCGGCCAGAACGGCCGCGTGGCGCACGAATGTATTGTTGACCTGCGTCCGCTGAAAGCCGAAAGCGGCATTACCGAAGTGGATATCGCCAAGCGCTTAATGGACTACGGTTTCCATGCGCCGACCATGTCGTTCCCGGTTGCCGGCACCTTTATGATCGAGCCGACCGAATCGGAATCCAAAGCCGAAATCGACCGCTTTGCCGACGCTATGATCAGCATTAAAGGCGAAATCGACGCGGTACTGCGTGGTGAACTGGATGCGGAAAATAACCCGCTGAAAAACGCCCCGCACACCGCACCGGTAATTGCCGGCGAATGGGATCGTCCGTACAGCCGCGAACTGGCCGCTTACCCGGTTAAAGAACTCGGCGCCCATAAATTCTGGCCAACCGTTGGCCGTATTGATGATGTGTACGGCGACCGTAACCTGATTTGCTCTTGCCCGGCGATTGAGAATTACGAGGATTGATTCGTAGGGTGCGCAGTGCGCACCGCCTGATCATTGCCAGACTCCTCAAAGGAACCTGGTGAGCGACATAAAGAAGCCCGCGAAAGCGGGCTTTTTAACGCTTACATAAACTGCACCAGGTAAGATCGTCAAGTTTGGTGCGCCAACCATTTTTTAGACATACTTACCAACCAACATAATCCCAAATCCCGGCATAAAAGCTACTCATGGGTTACTGGAGCAGCATTGCTTCTGGTGGAGATATTTTTTTAAATCTCTCAATAACACCAGCCACTTCATCGTTACTCAAAAGTGGGGAATATGTTTTTCCACTAACAATATTGGTTAGCCCAAAAACTCCTTCGTATTTCTTATATTCAACCTTACCATCAATGTATACACTTGCCACCGTATTACCTGATGCGCTTTTAGACATAATCACCGGAATCTTAATAGTTTGTTTTGTAGTTGCCTCTCCAGTTATTTTTGGATTACTAGAGGTTGCAACTAACCGATCATTTACTGTGTCGTAGCGTTTGGTCTCGCCCAGATATTGTCCTTTGTGAAAGACAAAGGTAACTACGCAATTTGTCTCGGAAGTACAATCTTTAAAAACCTCCTTTCCCAAAACCAGATCAGGTCGTGGAACGCGAATATCTTTAGTCTGATTAAAACGGGCTTTGTCTTTAATACCCGATGCACTGACAAGGTCATATTCGATTATTTCCATTGCTCGTTTAGCAGAAATTCCTGACTTGAATTCTAACTTTATATTCTTTGACTCAGAAAACCTTTCGATTGGCTTCACCGTGCTACAACCGAATAAAAAAAGTGCTGAAATTATGAAGCATGAATTTTTTACGATCATTTAAAATCCTTTTACCTGATTTTTCGAAGATATATTTCATCAATCATGATACCTTAATTTTCTTCTAGCGAACCACTGAAATCTCACCCGCTATCGAGACACCCACTCTAAGCACCCTTGTTTACCCAGCCTGCTATTCAAACAGACTGACATTCCGCGACAGTCAGAATCTCTGCCCGCTCACCCACCGATAATTCCACCTAAAAATTTGGTAAACGGCACAATATCCCGCCGCACACTGGCGACTTCCAGTGCTTCCATATATTCGGTACGGAGCTCAACCGGCACCACGGTCTATTCCTCGTTCCCACGCTCCGCGTGGGAATGTATTGCGCAAGGGCTACCACGCAGAGCGTGGGAGCCAGATGAGCCTGGGAGCTAGTCAAACCTATTCTGACCACCAGCTTTTATCCACCGGAAGCAGTCCTTCGCTACCCGCGTAGTCTCTGGCACTGGAGTAACGCCAGTGTTCGGCATGATCAACGTAACCCCGCTTGACCGGATTCTGATGAATGTATTCGATCTTTTGCCTCATCATATCCGAACTGCCGATCCATTCAGGATGAACACCTTCTTGCCAGAGCTGCGACTGGCGGTCGGTTTTATGGGCTAATTTGAGTTGCTGTAACTGGTTCAGCAAGGTCGTGGCTTTTCTCTGCTGCAAGTAACCGAGAAGCTGACGGGCGGTGAAGGATTTGAACCGGGCGATGTCGTTATCAAGCTGCTGACTTTGAGCTATCAGGTGCAGGTGGTTTTCAAGAACAACCCAGGCGTGAATGCGCAGACCTTCATTCATCAGAAAGCGAAATGATTGCAGCAGAATGTCTACAGACTCAGGTCGGGTAAAGACAGGTAACCACCCCTGCACCGTCAGGGTCATAAAATGCGGTTGGTCGGGATAAATAAATTTGTAACGACTGCGCCCCATGAAACACTCCTTGTTTCCGGTTCAAGGCTACCACGCAGAGCGTGGGAGCCAGATGTCTTGCTTTGGCCGAGGTAAGCAGGATGTCGGCAATGGATTGCGAAAGTGTGTCTGTCAGATGCAGTAGACCACATATCCATAGTCATTCTCTGCGCAAGCTTGCAGCATCTTTTTATATTTTTCAAAGTCCCTGATCAGCGCCTCTTGCTCTGACTTGTAATGCTCTTCAGTCATCCATTCCCGATATAACCCTGTGCCGGCGATCTTGTCCGTGCTGATATGCCCGAGAAGATCATCGACACCAACATCTTTCAGGCGGGCATAAACCAGCTTCACAGCATCAGGGGTCATCAGGCCAGGCGCCAACCAACCTATTTCAATGCTGAATACTGCGCCTTCTACGCCGAAAATAGAAATCTTATCCAGACATACAAAATTGTTGAAAAGTGCCTGATTGAGTGTGCACATAGTGGCTTCACAGTGAACTACGCGTTGTTCCAGTTCAGTCAGTTTCAGATTTGGTATAGGTACCTTTATTCCCAACAGATCGCGGGCTTTATCCATCAGATTTTTGGGTTTGTGATCGGTTAAGTAGTCCAGATAATACTCTTCATCATCCGGTGCTTGAAAACGGATCAGAAGGTATTCATCCGCTTTTATTTTACTGAGATTCTTTTTTGATATTGGCTGAAAAGAATGGGACTGACTCATGACAATCTACTCGTAATTCCTTGAAAACAGGTGTACGTATCGGTGAAGGGCGCTAGCGGGACACCCGCTCTAAGCGCCATTGATTGCCAGCCTGATAACAGGCTTGGACTCTTTTCTCATTGCCATACTCCGCGCTTTCTCGTTCCCACGCTCCGCGTGGGAACGCAAATGTATCAGCAAAGACTATCACGCAGGGCGTGGGAGCCAGATAAGAGGTTTTACCCGAGCAAACCACCCAAAAACCGGGTAAACGGCACAATATCCTGCCGCACGCTGGCGGCTTCCAGCGCTTCCATATATTCCGTGCGGCGTTCAACCGGCACCACGGTCCAGAGGTAGCCACCGGCGGCCATCATCAGGTTCATTAAGAACCGGCCCATTCGGCCGTTGCCATCGAAATACGGGTGAATATACACAAAGAAAAAATGCCCCAGCACAATGCGCACGGCCGGGTGTTCTTCGTATTGCAGCAGCTCAAATAAAGCGGGCAGCATATCGCGCACGGCATCCGGCGTTGGCGGTGTGTGCATTGAACGGCGAATATACACCGGGCCATTACGGTATCCGGCCAGATCGGTGGCGTTAATAATTCCGGCGGCAACGCTGGCGCCGAATAATGCCAGATACCAGTCACCGTGTGTTTCTTCCAACACAGTACCGGCATTCTCGCCGTTCAGAACCCGTTCCAGCGCGTGCTTTACCTGCTGAAACGCATCCCAGTAACCTTTAGCTGCCAGTGCATCGACCTGCTGCCGGTCGTTGTCGTTCTGCTGCGGGTTCCAGCCTCCGGTGCGCACACGCTCAATGAGTTCAGGCGTTACCCGGTAGCCTTCGATGGATAACGAGTGATAGGCATCGCTGACGTATTTATCGCTGACATCCGTTAAATACTCCGCAGCGGATACCGGCGTGTTAAGCGGCGCAGGAAAATGTGCAATCACATCGTCGCGCATCGTCGCCCACAGCAGGCGTAAGCGGTTTACATGAGGCGAGGTATCACGCCGGCCAAACTGCAGTGGCGGTTGTTCTGTAAAAGGATTCACTTCGTTAATGGTGTAGTCCGCTGCAGTCATCGCTTTAACGATGTTGCTGGCAATCTGCTCGCGGCCAATAGCGCGGAACGCACCGGCCAGCCGTCCGGCGACGGTACTGTGGCCGCCCTTTAACAACAGGCTGAGCAGTTCGGAGGCATCACTGATCATAGAAAGAGCCGTTTGCACCACCACTGGCTGGGCGACAAAATGTTTCGGTGCACAGTTCACCAGTGCCGACGCCAGGCTGTGTACGTTTAACCCTTCCAGAGTTGCTCTGTCTGCGGGTTCCGGCACGGCGAGTTTCATATCAAACACCGAGGTGCCGTACAGCAGTCCGGTTGGTTGGTTGCGGGCATTGGGCGAGCGCACCAGCAACTGGACAGGCACGGTTCGGTCGCCAATGTGCAGGCTGAGGGATTGTTCCGGCGACAGGCACCAGTCACTCCCGAGTCGCTCGCTCAGATAATCGGCACAGAACGCCCAGAATGAGGTGTACCAGGAGGTCGTATCGCCGGGCGACTCATCCGGCGCAGAGGGAATGTACCAGCCTTTGATCACCTCTTTGATAAAGCCGTATTTCAGCAGACGCTCACGGTGGACACGGCTGAGCTGCGCCGACCGGATAGCGGTAACGCCCTGATCCTGAAGGATTTTAAGCTGCTCTAACGAGTCTGCGAGCTTCTGCGATACATCATTCATAACACCACCGTCAGCGTATTCTGCTTTGCGGTTTATAGCTTATCATGCATTGTGGTTTATAGCTTATTATGCATCACGTTTTATAGCTTATTGTGCATTACAGTTTATAGCTTATTGTGCTATTTGCTGTTTTTCTCATTCCCATGCTCCGCGGGCAATGCAACTCCGTAAGTAAAGACTCCCACGCAGAGCGTGGGAGCCAGATGTTCAGTCTTCCGCCCGTAACTCGTTCCCATGATCTGCGTGGGAATGCAACTGAGCCAGCCAGGGCTACCACACAGAGCATGGGAGCCAGATGAGCCCGCATCCATAAGCCATTCGCCTTCAGTCTTCCGCCCGTCGCCACAGATTAAACACCGCATTATCTGCCGAGCCCATAGCCATAATAAAGGTCTGAAAATCGATTCCGGCAAAGTGCTTTTCCAGCACGAGTAGTATCTGGTCTTCCCCTTTAATGCCCTGCGGTAAATACACCGGCTTCTCTTCATTGCTCAGGTAAAAACACCACCAGACATCTTCCTGCCACGGGCCCTGATCGGTGGTGATAATGTCGATCTGTTCTACGTCGCGGTAAGCAATATCCTGCTCGCGGCCATTGCCCTGAGTTATATGCATACCGCTGTCGCTGAACTGCACGCTCTCCTGCGCACTCTTCTGCACTATCTCCTGTAAACCAGACTCGCTCACCGCTTTACCATTAACCGCGCGCTGCCAGCCGTCGCTGATTTTTTTAAAAAGGCTCATAACCATTCCTCCAGTTCCCAGTGGATATTGGCGCGGGCAACCTGCTCGCTGTGCTGTCTGAAATACGGGCTGGAGAAGATCCATTCGCGTTCTAACAACTCATGCAGAAAACGGCGGCGGCCAAAGCGGTAAACAAAGTCGGGCAGAAAATATTCTTTGCGGCACTGGCTGGCATAAGCACGGTAAGCCGCAGGTTCGGCGGCCAGTATCGACAGGTCGATATCCATAAACAGCTGCACATCACTGTCGGCCTGATACTGATGAGTTCGGGTTGCCAGAATCAGTTGTTCGGCTTTGGCGATCACCGCTTCAGGAACCGCCAGCGGCTGCAGATATTCACGTGCCAGTGCCGCACTCAGCTCTTCGTTATTGCCTTTGTTCTGCTGAATCAGGTCGTGAAACCAGATGGCAAAGAAGAACGCCGGCCAGTCTGCTATCGCCGCGCGC
>NZ_DDCJ01000156.1:0-4573 GCF_002335285.1 Thalassolituus sp. UBA2009 | reverse complement strand
CCCGCTTCTTTTTGTTGGCGTGAAAAAATAATGGCCTGCCGCAAAGCACACAGCATTTTTATGGCAAAGGCTTCATAGGCAACGACCAGATTAATACCCGCCTGATTCGCCAGACAGGCACTGACAACGGCCTCTTCATTCAAAGCCGTAATAACACAGCCATCGATAGCTTCTGCGGCGGTAATTTCCGGACGGGTAACGCGGTGACGGAACTGATCCAGCGTCTGGCTCATACCATTGCCGCGCAGCTCATCAGGATTACCAACCCGGACCCGCAAGCGCGGATTAACTTCGGTTAATTCAATAAAATAACGATCGATAGCCGCCATAGCGGATTCCCGCCGGTCAGCCCATTCCGGTTCAGGGCAATTAACGGCCAGCATAGGCGTGCTTTTTTGTTTAGGTTGCCCCAATAAAGAAGCGGCTTCGCGCCATTGCGCATCCGGTTGCAATAATGCTTTTGCTCCCCGATGAAAAAAGGCCAGCGCTTCCGGATTTTCTGCCGGATAGGCTCCCAGCGGCAAACCATATGCGGCGCCAGTGCCTGCCGCAGGAAAGCCAAACCCTTTCACCGTTTCAGCAATACAGTAAGGCAAGGCAACCGGATATTGCGCCTCGCCCTGACGGATACGTTCAAACGCCTGGGACAGCTGAATTTCCATATAATAAATGGCGCACATAAAGGCCGCAGGGTCCCGCCCATCAATCACAAAAGGCGCAAAGCCCTGATTACGTAAATGACTGACAAACCAGCTGCAGCCGCCCTGTTGGGCAATGGTCGTGCGCTGATCAATACGCCGGCCATTGGCAATCATTACCGGCGCAATCAGGCCGGTGTCTTCTCCACGCCACCAGCGCGCGGCCCAGTCGGTACCGCGCTGTTCTTCAAAGGCTCCGTCACTTAAAAAAGCGACCAGACGCTCTCCCGGCAGCGGCATATGCGCATATTGCATTCCGGCAAAGCCCAGATAACCGCCCTCCATTCGCGCACCGGCCGTATGCACATTAACGTGGGCGCCCAGTGTTGATATCCGCTGTCCGGTATTATCCAGACGCGTGTCATAACAATCGGCGACAAAACGACTCAGGCCGTCATCATCCAGTGGATACTGCCGGCGACGTTCAGGTGCTGCGGTGCCGGTCAGCAATTGCAAAGCATCAATGGCAGCAACGCAGTGGCCCTGCCCCATCAGCCAATCCCGCGGCTGGCCGGTAAAATGATTTAACGCCAGCAAACCGGCATAGGCCGGCACCATATTCAGAGCGCCGCCGGTATGTCCGCGTGGGTGGGTTTTAAAATCCTGAGGCGTGAGATTACGGCCATCAGTATAGACGCGGCGGGCATAGGTCATATGCACCACCAGCCACATCGCCTGCTGGGTCAGGCAATCCAGAGCACGCAAACGCTGAAAAAAATATCCGGTGTCAGCAATGAGTCCTTTTTGCAGCAATGACTCAGCCATCAGGTGTGCCTGAATCTGAGTAGCCGGGCGGTGTTCAATCACTCCCAGACCTGAAGCCCAGAGCGCCAGTTCCGGATTCTGATCACGCAGATTCTGCGCTTCATGATCCAGATATTCCGGAGTCATCGGGTGACTGGTTTGCTGGTATAAATTAAGCGTCATAGCAACTCCGTGTCAGGAGTCTCTGATGAAACGCGTTTTGACATCGCCGATCTATACCCCGCAGGGGATAGACCGGCGCAGACCATGACGCAGATCAGCTGACAGCCTGTAAACGCTGACGATTACCCGGATTTTCCTGACGTTGCTGACGGTGATAGTGACGGATGGAATGCTCCTTACGGCGCCCGGCGCTGAACGCAGAGGTGCGTTTAAGATAGCCAATAACCCGGGTGCCATAGTCAATATCGTCAGAGCCGCAGGCCTGGCAATATTCCAGCGTCCGCTTATCAATTTTTTCACATTCGTTGCAGATGGTGATTTTGACGTTCACGCAGAAATAATTACAGCCGGTACGGGCCGCAATATTCAGTAAGGCCAGATAACCGTCTTCACTCAGTTTTTCTTCCAGATTCAGATGCAGTGCCGATCCGCCATCCAGATAATCGAGTAGCTCACGGCCATGCAACTGGAACTTATCCAGCACATTGGATTGCTCATCTTCGACCTGATAAAAATAGGAGTTGTAGCAATCCCGCTGCACACGATAGCCATCGGATTTATCCCAGCGGGCATTTTTGATGCCCAGATTTTCAGCCGGAACAAACTCCGTATTAAACATATAACCATATTCAAGTTTAGCGGCCTTATTGGCCTCATAAATCACTTTAAGATGGTCTCTGACAAAGTTTTTATACGCCTGATTATTACCGGCAACCAACCCCTGCGATTCAGCAGCCTCGACCATACCGTTAATGCCGATAGTCAGGAATTGCTTGTCCAGATTAATAAATCCGGCGTTGTAAACCGTCAGCATTCCGGCCTGAAGGTACTCTTCCATTAAGCGACGATAAGCCACCTGATAACGCTGCACCTTACTGATTTCTTCGGCAAGATCACGGCCATCCTGAACCAGCCGGTTCATATTAACTGTAATTACATTAATAGAACCGGTTGCCACGCCACCGGCTCCCAGCGAGTAAGAAAATGTATTGTCACTGATTTCACTGCGTAAGCGGCAGCAGGATGCCAGGCTGTCTGCACTGTCGGAAAGGTAGACGAAGAAAGAGCTGCCCCGGTTCAGGTGAGCGGCCATACTGCGGGCAAAGTCCTGATCTTTACACTGCCCTTTTTCGGTCAGCATGGCCACGGTGACAACCGGAAAGGTGAGGATGCTTTTGCTGCGCTCAGTATTGAACCAATCCAGGAAAAAATGCTGCAGTTTATCCAGCGTCTTCCAGCAGGGTTTGCTGAAATCAGGGAAGACGAACTCACCAAACATGCTGTCGAAATAGTTTTTGTCGTATAGCGAAAGATTCCAGAACACACTCTGATAACCCCGGGCAGCAGCCGGCTGATTGATGGCATACACGACATGCTGAAGATGGTTGGCAATCTGCTGACGATGGGTATTCAGATAATCATCGCCATAATCTTTGCGGGCAAAATAGTCGAAGTAAGTTAAAAATTCGACCGTAGCCACCGCACCGGCAAACTGGCTGCTGACAGCGAAGACAAAATTCACGAATGAACCACAGAACGATTCAATATGCTTCGGTGCCTGAGATTCGCCACCAAGCTTAGTCAGCCCGTCCAGTAAAAACGGATACATAGTTACCGATACACAATAGGGCTTCAGGCTGGTTTCATCATGTACATAAATCTCATGGTTCTCTATCTGGCGGATATATTCCTGTGCCAGATCATCCCCGAATAAATCGGAAATTTTTGCTGAAACCTGCGCACGGTTAATCTGCACAAAATAATCTTTCATCATCTCCGCTTCGAGCGTGGCGATATTCTTTTCGGTCACATTGGCATTGGCATCCATCCGTGAGCCGTCGGCGGCATTTTGTGCAGCCAGATAATGTTCAATAAAATCCAGCTTATGCTTAATGTGCTCTGCGCTCAGTTTCAGCATGATTCCGCTCCTTCAGAGTAGGCAATTGTTATTGATGAAATTTGTGATTCAGGCAGCGATTGCTGCGTAAATCCATAAAACGCTGATTTGTTAAGGGAGACTCCAGCCCCCCGAGATCCCGTAACCAGGGACCGGTTTTCAGGTAGGTCAGCTCAGCCTGCAGGCGCGGAGCAACCGTATCGAGCCCGGTATAAAGACAGGTATTCAGTCCTTGCCGGCGGGCCAGCTTCAGCAACAGTAACAGCTGCGCTTCATGCCACTCTCCACCCATAAACAGCACGCAGCTGATCAGACCGGCGTATGTCTCCAGACGCTGCCGGAAGTACTCTTCGGACAGCGGTTCACCCGCCATCGCGGGCCAGGTATCGGCACTGTGGCAACCGGGACAACGCAGCGGACAACCGCTGATGGTGTAGGCCAGAGAGACTTCTCCCGGCACTTCCTGGAAGACCACCTGTTCACGACTTAAATACATAAAACCCCATATGTGGTGCCTTAAATAATAAACAGACACAATATATGGACAGAGACTAACGAGAGGCGGCCGAATAAAATTGATCCAGATCAATTTTATTCGCAAACTACTCCGACATGGGTATCCGATACAGAGAACGGACGATCAGGAAAAGGGCCGTCAGCGCAATGGCCATTTATGGCGCAGTGGCAATGCAGAAAGAAAAAAGCCGGGTTATTACCCCAATGCTCTTCACTTAAGCAACTTGTCCTCATCCCTGCGGGCAGACCATACATATCACCGGTTTCTGCGGCGGCCCCAGAGGCGCAGAAAACCCATCACCGCAATGTCGCTTTTCAGATCAAACGAATTTTTTAAATATCATGTCTCACACACGGTTTCCTTTGGAGTGCGGCTGAGCGGATTACTTAAACCGGCGATCGTGCGGCGCCAGACAACCAGATGATTCTGCGGCCTTCAGAGCAAAACCCTGCCCCGGAACGATCCAAATGTTTGGGGTTTTAAAGCGTCGTTCCGGGGCGAATTGTTTTGCGTGCCGAATAATCATTGCAGTTG
>NZ_DDCJ01000141.1:19102-84053 GCF_002335285.1 Thalassolituus sp. UBA2009 | reverse complement strand
GGCACCTGCATTAACCAAGCGCCGCCGGGCGCTCTGAATTAACAAACAGGATGTTTATGTCGTCTCAATCCAGAACCCTGCATAACCCGCTGTACTGGCTGCACCCGAAACAGATCTGGTCTCACGTCAGCGCTATTGATGAGCAGGCCGAGCAGGAGCGGCAGAATGTCAGCCCGGCAACCTTAAAAAACCGTGCCTGGATTGTGATTGCCGTTGCCTGCGTTTGCTTACTGATGCTGCATTACCTGAAATACTCGAGCAATCTGCGTACTGCAATCCCGCTACTGGAAAACCTGTTTGCCATTGACAACCACCAGTGGCTGATCAGCTATCAGCGCAGCCAGTACCGCGAATTACTGGGTTATGTCTGGTGGGGAGGCTGGCACTTGCTGACCTTTATTATTATCCCAATGCTCACCATCAGATACGTGCTGAAGCAATCCGTCCGTGATTATGGCTGGCAATGGGGCGAGGTGCATAAGCACTGGTTAGGTTATTGTCTGCTGGCTACACCGATTGTGTTCTTTGCCATTATGGCCAGCTTCCGCGACGACTTCGCCAACCACTACCCCTTTTATAATCTGGCCCATAAAAGCTGGCTTGATCTGCTGCTCTGGGAGTGTATTTACATCACCCAGTTTATTGCCGTTGAATTTTTCTTCCGCGGTTTTCTGGTGAACGGCCTGCGGCCACAGCTTGGCAGCTTATCGGTTGCGGTGATGTGCCTGCCCTATCTGATGCTGCATTTTCCTAAGCTGTGGCTGGAGTCGACCGGCGCAATTTTATTCGGCTTTTTTCTTGGCATTCTGGCGTTAAAGTCACGCTCAATCTGGGGTGGTGTTGCGGTACATGTGATGATTGCACTGGCCATGGATTTTGCCGCGATGATTCAGACCAAAGGTCTGCCTGAGCAATGGCTGCGCTGAGAGGAATATATCCTTAAGACTACAGGTATTCGCGGGCATGGCCCGCTCCTACCCAAATATGCTCCTTTCAAGAGACGCCGATTTTTCGTAGGAGCGGGCCATGCCCGCGATAACACGCTTGGTTATAAAATCAGACGACGCACATCCGACAACAACGCCACCAGCGTGGTGAAGAAGCGGCCACAGTCAGCACCGTTAATCGCCCGGTGGTCGTAAGAGACCGCCAGCGGCAGCATATTACGCGGCACAAATTCTTTGCCGTTCCACTGTGGTTTTATCTGCGCCTTCGATACCCCCATAATCGCCACTTCCGGTGCATTCACAATCGGCGTAAAACCTGTGCCGCCCATCGCCCCCAGACTGGAAATGGTAAAGCAGCCACCCTGCATTTCGTTAGGTTTGAGCTTACCGTTACGGGCCTTTTCAATCAGCTCGCTGGCTTCACGGGCAATCTGATAAATACCTTTTTTATCGGCATCACGCAGCACCGGCACCATCAGGCCGTTCGGCGTATCGCAGGCAATACCGATGTGCACATAGTGTTTCTGCACCATATGTTCGCCATCATGATGCAGCGATACATTAAAGCTGGGCTCCAGCGTCAGGGCACTGGCCGCGGCCTTAATTAAAAACGGCAGCGGAGTCAGTTTAACGCCCTGTTTTTCTGCTTCCGCTTTCATCGAAGCGCGGAAAGCATCCAGGTCGGTAATATCGGCTTCATCAAACTGCGTAACGTGCGGCACATTCAGCCAGTTACGGCTCATATTAGCCGCCGTGATCTTTTTAATTTTGCTCATCGGCTGCAGTTCAATCTCACCGAATTGTGCAAAATCAACTGCCGGAACAGCAGGAATACCACTGCCAGAAGTCACCGCAGCAACGCCACTTTCAGCCTGTTTTACCAGCGCTTTAACGTAGTCGCGGATATCGTCTTTGGTAATACGGCTGCGGTCACCCGTGCCTTTTACTTTGGTTAAATCGACACCCAGCTGTCGCGCCAGGCGACGGGAAGACGGACCGGCGTAGACATTATGAATATCAGTTTTTTCTGCACTGCTCGTCGTTTCAGACACGGCAGCTACAGGCACCGCAGAAACAGCCGCCGCTGTTGGCGCTGGTGCATTCTCCACCGCTTTATTTGACGCTGGCTGAGCCGATGTCTGTTGAGCTGATGCTGCAGAGCCCGGCTGTGCCTGTGTCAGCAGCCTGCCATACACCTGGCCCTCTTTCACTTTGTCGCCAACATTAATCAGCAACTCTTTTAAAGTGCCGCCCTGTGGTGCCGGTATATCCATACTGGCTTTATCGCTTTCCAGTACGATCAGCGAATCATCAGCACTGAGGGTGTCGCCAGGCTGCGCACAGAGTTCAATCACGGTGACTTCACTGGCACCGCCCAGATCAGGCACCACCAGATCAATCAGACTTTCCACACTATCTGCTGCTGAACCGGCGTTTATTTCTGCCACCGGAGCCGCCTGAGCAGGCGCTTGCGCAGCAGCCAATGGTTCTGCGCTTTTTTGCTCAGCATCCGCAGACTCTGTGGAATCTGAAGATTCCAGCTCCAGAATGGCCGAGCCTTCAGAGACTTTATCGCCAACCTTAACCAGCAACGCCAGAATTTTACCGGCCTGCGGGCACGGAATTTCCATCGTTGCTTTATCGGTTTCCAGTACCAGTAAATCCTGATCGGCGTTTACGCTGTCGCCCACCGCGACATTAATTTCAATAATTTCCACATTCTCTGCACCACCGATATCGGGCACAGTCACAGTCAGTTTACTCATGATGGCCTCCTTCTCAGCACAGGGTCGGGTCGTTTTTGTCTGCCGCAATGCCTAAGGCTTTGCGCGCTTTCAACAGATCATCTTTAGTGAAGTGCTTACCTTCTTCGGCCAGGCTGCTGAGGGCGGCCAGTACGATAAATTCACGGCTGACTTCAAAGAAATGACGCAGCTTTTTACGTGTATCACTGCGGCCAAAACCATCGGTTCCCAGCACTTTAAAGCCTGCGGCACCACCACAGCTTTGCGGAATAAAGGCACGCAACTGCTCGCCATACGACTTGATATAATCCGTTGCCAGCACCGCCGGGCCTTTTTTATCGGCCAGTACCTGAGTGAGATACGGCACCTGCGCTTCAGCATCCGGTTTAAGCAGATTTTCACGCTGACAGCGCTGACCATCACGCGCCAGTTCGTTCACCGAGGTTACGCTCCAGATATCCGACTCAACGCCGTAATCGGCGCGCAGAATATCCGCTGCAGCTTCCACTTCACGCAAAATAGACCCAGCCCCCATCAGCTGTACCCGGGGTTCGGTCGCCTTGGTTTTCTTACCACCTTTCAGCAGATAAATACCTTTGATAATGCCTTCTTCGGCCCCCTGTGGCATATCAGGATGGGCGTAGTTTTCATTCATGGTGGTGATATAATAGAAGCAGTTCTCCTGCTGCCCGTACATGCGCTTTAAACCATCCTGAATAATGACCGCCAGCTCAAAACCGTAGGTCGGGTCGTAGGATTTACAGTTAGGAATAGTGTGCGCCATTAAATGACTGTGGCCATCCTGATGCTGCAGCCCCTCACCGTTTAAGGTGGTACGGCCGGAGGTCGCTCCGATTAAAAAGCCGCGCGCCTGAATATCACCAGCCGCCCAGGCCAGATCGCCGATACGCTGAAAACCAAACATCGAATAAAACACATAGAACGGAATCATCGGGCAATGGCTGTTACTGTACGCCGTCGCCGCCGCAATCCAGGCCGACATCGCACCGGCTTCGTTGATACCCTCTTCCAGTATCTGGCCTTTTTTATCTTCCTTGTAATACATGATCTGATTGGAATCATGCGGGGTATATTTCTGCCCGGCAGAGGAATAAATACCCAACTGGCGGAACATGCCTTCCATACCAAAAGTACGGGCTTCATCCGGCACAATAGGCACGACCCGCTGACCAATGTTTTTATCTTTAACCAGCTGTGACAGCACGCGCACAAAACTCATGGTCGACGATAATTCACGTTCGCCACTGCCGCTGAGCTGGCTCTGGAAGGCTTCCAGTGCCGGGACATTTAAAGGCTCAAAATCCGGACGGCGTGACGGTACAAAACCATGCAGCTGCTCGCGGCGTTCGCGCATGTATTTCATTTCCGGGCTGTCCGGCGCCGGACGGTAATACGGCACATCATCCAGTTGGTCATCGGTCAGTGGAATGGCAAAGCGGTCACGGAATTGCTTCAGTGCTTCTTTATCGAGTTTTTTCACCGAGTGGGTAATATTGGCCGATTCGCCGGCATCACCCAGACCATAGCCTTTTACGGTTTGCGCCAGCACCACAGTTGGCTGGCCTTTATGGGCAACGGCTTCCGCATAAGCGGCATAGACTTTAAACGGATCATGACCACCGCGATTCAGTTTGCGGATATCGTCATCGGTCAGTTCGTCAGCCAGTTCTTTTAATTCCGGATAAGCGCCAAAGAAATGTTCACGGGTATAGGCCGGACCATTGGCTTTGTAGTTCTGCAGATCACCGTCACAGACTTCGTCCATGCGTTTCTGCAGCATGCCGGATTTATCTTTTTCCAGCAGAATATCCCAGTGCCGTCCCCACACCACTTTAATCACATTCCAGCCGGCGCCACGGAATACGCCTTCGAGTTCCTGCATAATTTTGCCGTTACCACGTACCGGCCCATCCAGACGCTGCAGGTTGCAGTTAACGACAAAAATCAGGTTTTCCAGCTGCTCGCGTCCGGCCAGAGAAATAGCGCCGAGAGTTTCCGGCTCGTCACATTCACCGTCACCCAGAAAGGCCCAGACTTTACGGTCGCCACGGGCAACCAGATCACGGGCGGATAAATAACGCATCACGTGCGCCTGATAAATTGCCTGAATTGGCCCCAGCCCCATGGATACCGTCGGGAACTGCCAGTAATCGGGCATCAGCCATGGGTGCGGATAAGACGACAGACCATTGCCATCGACTTCGCGGCGGAAACTGTCGAGCTGTTGCTCGTCAAAGCGCCCTTCGAGATAAGAGCGCGCATAAATACCCGGTGCCGAATGGCCCTGAAAATAAATCAGGTCACCCAGGTGACCATCATCGTTGCCACGGAAAAAATAATTAAAAGCAACGTCATATAAGGTCGCGGCCGACGAGAACGAAGCAATATGGCCACCCAGGCCTTCGTCGTTATCGTTGGCGCGCATCACCATCGCCAGCGCGTTCCAGCGGATTAACGAGCGGATACGGCGTTCCATAAATAAATCGCCGGGCATGCGCTTTTCTTTTTCCGGGGCAATGGTATTGCGGTATGGCGTGGTAATGGCGGGCGGCAAAGCAACGCCTTTGGCCATGGCATGGTCGAAGAGTTTTTTCAGTAAGAAGGCAGCCCGCTCAGGGCCCGCGTGACGAATGGTAGCATGCAGTGAATCCAGCCATTCCTGGGTTTCGTAAACATCGACATCGTGTGTCATCTGAACTCCGGTCTCCTGATTGTACGTGCCGCAACCGATAAGTCCGGCACTGAGTCCGTTACAGCCTTATGAGCTGCAACCCCATCTAAATTGGTCTTACCTATTATCCTTTTCTTTAAAAATGATCATAGATAAGACCCTTTAGGTAGTTTTACCAAGGTTATTTCGTAGTACTTTTACAGAATAAAAGCCCATAAAACCTTGACAAAACCCAGTCTGCACTGAACAAACGGCGTTGACAATGGATTCCTGTAGTTTTTTTACAGAATGACCAATTTTTACCACCAAGGTCGTAGAGAGGAATTCAGGAGGCGCAAAAGCGGAGAACGACGCCCGACCAGTAACACTGCCCGGGCGTCCCGCTGATAGCGGTTAATTGAAGTGATAAACGAGCGCCAGCGACAAACTGCTACCAGACACCGACACGCCCGACTGGGTTTCCAGCTCCAGCAAGGTTGCTGACAATTCAGAGCTCCAGGAACGGCCGAGGTGATAACCCGCTCCCAGGCGCAAGCCATAGCTGGTGTCATACTTCACCGCTGCATTGCCCTGATAATCAATCCAGGGAGCAATCTGGCTGCGGTTAAACTCCGCCCGCAGTCCGGCACTGATATTCCAGTTTTGTGTTGGCCGGTAACCGGCGCCGAGGTACAGCATCTGACCTTTTTGCTGCTGATCGTTGACCGTGGTAAAGCGCGCGCCCAGGGTGGCGCGGAGAAAGGACGTAGGATTTAAAGGCACATCAGCGCCGAGATGAAAGTTCACACTGGGTGGGGTTTTAAAGTCCGGATTGTCGCTGCTGCGCAAAAAATCCTTACCATTACTTTCCAGCTCAGAAGACCAGAAAAAGCGCGTTCGTTCATTCCATACCTTGTCTATTTCCAGACTGGACTTCCCTTCCGGCTCATATGCGGAATAAACCGAAGAGGGATAGAAAATTGGCAAAGGTAATATAGGCAGCAACGGCCACGCGAAACAAATATCCCATTCTTTTCTGTTTCCCCGATGCCCTGGTTTTATCACCAGATAACGGGCTTCGCTATTGAGTACAACATAATGATCCAGATCGTCATCGCAGGCATCAATATCCACATAGGAGCTGGTTAATTGAATAACGCGAAAATGTTCATCCAGCACAACAATATCCGGCGCATAAAGTTTTCCGGCTACGGCTTCCACCCTGAAACTGATCTCCTTTTGATAGGGAGTGTCATCAAGGCTGATAGCCACAACCAGATCGTCATCACCCAACCCGGTGAGCGACTGATAAGCAGCGTCCGGAAAGGTATTATTGCTGCTCAGCGAATAATAGGTCAGATCTGAATAGTCTTTATTTTTACCTGCCTGCGCAGGAGTAATAATTAACGCCAGCTGAACAAAAAGCAGTATTCTTAATAAGTTTCCGTACATTTTTTATCCATAAAGTAATTTCCCTGACGGGCTCAAGATTACAATAAAAATGGAAAGGATGACCGTATTATTAAAGTCGTTATCCCAAACAGCCTGTTTCAGCTGCTGAACAACTTGGCCCGCACTTTTTTGCGGTATTCTGCCGGCGTCTGCCCGGCCAGCCGGCGGAAAATCCGGGTAAAATAACCACCGTCGTTATACCCCACGGCGGCGGCGATATCGGCCACACTCAGATTGGAGTTCTGCAATAAATCGCGGGCATTGTCACAGCGTAATTTCTGCAGATATTGCGTCGGTGTGGTACCGGTAACTGCACGAAAGCGCCGGTCAAACTGGCGCTCACTTAAACCGGCATCAGCCGCCAGCTGACTTAACAACAATGGTTTCTGCACATTTTGCTGCAGCCAGGTTTGCGCCAGGGCGATGACTTCATCGGGGTGCTGATGCGCCTGATCGGCGTAAAAGACTTTTTTCTCGAACGGGTTACGCACCTCCGGTGAAAACTGCTGTTCTACCTGCAACGCCAGCTCACGGCCATATTGCAGACCAATAAAATGCACCATTAAATCGGCACCGGAATTCACACTGGCCGCACAATACAGCCGGCCATCCTGTGTCAGCAGATGCTGGCGCTGCAATTTTACTTTGGGGTAATCGCGCGCGAACTGATCCAGATAATGCCAGTGTGTGGTGGCCGGCTTGCCATCCAGCAGTCCGGCCTCTGCCAGCAAACAAACGCCGGTACCAATGGCGATAATGCTGGCACCGGCGCGATACTGGCGCGCCAGCCAGGCAATGGTATCGGCCTGCTGCGCCAGTTGCGGTTTTGGGTTACGCCACAGTGCCGGCACCACAATTAAATCGGTGTGTTCAACTTCATCCAGAATTTTGCTCGGACGGATCTGAAAACCACCCAGCATGGTCAGCGGCTGTAATTGCTGTGCCACCACGTCTACCTGAAACACCGCACGCGGATCACGCGCCAGACGTAATCGCGCCCGTGTGGCCTCAAGCATTTCCAGCGGAATAGCAACACTTGAACTGAGCATCTGGCCCATGGCCAGCAGGGTGACATGGCGGATCATTCCGGCTCCTTAAACAGCAACGGCAACGTTCACTTAACAGGCTGCGCAACACAGCTGTGAACCCGCCTCTGTAATGGCGTCTTTTTTATCACCATATTTGTCCAGAGTATCCTAATAGCTAAGCAGAATGCACTCCTACAATGGCCTTATTCCCCCATTTGTCCGCCCGGCAGATGTTTTACCCCGCCGGGCCTGCGTTATCAGGAGAGCAATCATGAGAAAACTGGCCGTTATTACCGCCTTTGGTGGCATTAACGCTGCAGGCCGCAGTTCAGCACACCATGCTTACCAGCGTCTGGTTATGGATGAGCTGGGCAGCCAGCAGCAACAGGCCACCCTGAATGCTCTGGCACAAAGCATGAATCTGCCACTGAACGGCGATGCTGCCTGGCGTGAACAGATCATCAACGGCACTCTGGTACGCGGCTGGGACAATATGGACTGGGATGCCAGTGCCGTACCTTTTCACCAGCCATTTACCGACAGCGATGGCACTCCCTGCTGGCGTTTAAGCCATAAGCGTCTGGCGGTACAAAGTGCCGGACAAACACCCAAAGGCTTTGACCCGGCCGCGCTGTACCCATCACACCATCATCCCCGCGGACTGCAGATGGCGGTCTATGCCGCCTCCGACGCTCTGGGCCAGCTAGGTATGAACTGGGATGCTATCCGCCAGCGTTTACAGCCTGACGAAATCGCCGTTTATGCCGGCTCTGCCATGGGCCAGCTCGACGGCAATGGCCACGGTGGCATGCTGCAATCTTCCCTGCTGGGCAAGCGCACCAGTTCCAAACAATGTGCGCTGGGCCTGAGCGAAATGCCCGCCGATTTTATTAATGCCTATGTACTGGGTAATGTCGGCGCCACCGGCAGTATGGTCGGTGCCTGCGCGACCTTTTTATACAATTTAAAAGTCGCACTGGATGATATTCAGAATGGCCGCCGCCGGCTGGTGATTGTCGGTAACAGCGAAGCGCCACTCACGCCGGAAATTGTCGAAGGTTACAGCGCCATGACGGCGTTAATTACCGAACAGAAATTACGCGACTTAGACGGTTTAAATACCGGACAAACTCCTGATTTCCGCCGGGCAAGCCGCCCGTTTGGCCATAACGGTGGTTTTACCATCGCCGAATCTGCGCAGTTTTTTGTGCTCTGTGATGATGAATTAGCACTGGAATTAGGCCTGACCATTCATGCCGCGGTAGGTGATGTATTTGTAAATGCCGACGGTTATAAAAAATCCATATCCAACCCCGGTGTCGGCAACTACCTGACCATGGGCAAAGCCATGGCCGAAGCCCGCCGCTGGCTGGGTGAAGATGCCCTGCGTCATGGCTCTTTTGTTCAGGCCCACGGCAGCAGTACGCCAGCGAACCGTACAACAGAGTCGCATATTTTCAGCGAACTGGCCGGCGCCTTTAATATCCAGAACTGGCCGGTAACCGCCGTTAAAGCACACCTCGGCCACTCCATTGCCGCCGCCTCCGCCGACCAGTTATTGATGAGCCTCGGCAGCTGGGCTAACCATATGATTCCCGGCATTACCACGACCACCGAAATTGCCGACGATGTGCACCAGCAGGGGCTGAATATTCTGCTGCAGCACCAGCCGATTAATGCCGAAAAAATGCCGTTAGCCTTTATTAATGCCAAAGGTTTTGGCGGTAATAACGCCTCCGGATTTTTTGTCAGCCCGCAGCAAACGCATAAATTACTGGCACATAAGTACGGTCCGCAGCGCTGGAAAGACTATCTGTCACGCAATGAATTTATTCAGCAACAGGCGCAGGATTACGATCAGAATATGACCGCCGGGAAGATTAAACCGCGCTACTGCTTTGGTGAAAATGTATTGGAACCGCAAGATCTGCAGATTTCCGACAGCGAAATCCGTATTAAAGGCTGGGAGCAGGCCGTCAGTCTCTGACGGCTGCTCTGCTTTTAATCGTGCGGTATAAACTTTATTTAAATAACGGTGCACCGCTACTTTTTAAACATTAAGCAGCGACAAGCCGTTACTGGTTAAAAATTAAGTAGCGATGCGCCGCTACTCCGGCCATCACACCGGATGCGGAAGCCAGCGTGGCATTATGCATTGGCATTGCCGTATCACCGGCGGCAAACACACCTGGCACGCTGGTCTGGCGCATGGCATCGGCGCTGATCATCAGCCCGGTGGGTGCCTCTTCGGTAGCGAGCCCCAATTGCTCAACCAGTGCCTGCGCAATCTGAGTTTGCGGAGCAACATAAACGGCGCCGACCGCAATACGGCGACCATCGGCCAGACGTACAGCTGACACCGCATCACCCTCTCCTTCAATAGCAACGATCGGCGTGCGCTCAATGACGACGCCACGCCGTATCAGAACCGGCAGAAGGTCATCGTCCGGCTCGAAATCGCCCTGCGTGAAATACGTAGTCGGCCCCCAGTCCGGCAACATCGCGGCCTGCATCGCCGAATGCGCTGAACCGGCCAGAACGGCTATCGGCTGACCACGCAGTTCATAACCGTGGCAGTAGGGGCAGTGAATTACGCTTTTACCCCAGCGCTCTTTCAGGCCGGGAATATCCGGCAGCTGATCGGCCACACCCGTCGCCAGAATTAAGGTTCGCCCTTTTACCTCCTGGCCATCGTCACTTTGCAGCACAAAGCCCTCTTCGTTCTTGCGTGCCGCCGTGACGCGGGTCTGACGCAGGCTGACCGTTGGGTAGGCCAGCAAGGGTTCAAGCGCGCGCTGACGTACCTCGGCCGGAGAGACACCATCGAGGGTGAAAAAGCCGTGGGATGCTTCGGCAAAACGGTTGCGTGTTTCCCCGGCATCAAGAATCAGCACCTGACGCTGGCCGCGGGCCAGTTGCAGCGCCGCCGATAAACCGGCAAAGCTGCCGCCGATGATCAGGCAGTCATAGATGTCCGGCGTACGGGTCTGAATGTTAAAGGTATGGCTGTTTTGTGGGTGAGTTGCGTGCGTCATGACATTTCCTCCGTTTCATTCACTCACGAAACAATATAAGTTACTTAAGATGGAAAAATCAACTCATGATACTTTTAATGTGTCATGATAAAACCGCGTAGAATATGCGCCATCAGCCATCGCCACTCACATCACGGATACATCATGAGAAAAGACAGCCGCCTGTCACGCATGCTGCACGTACTGGTTCATATGCATTACCAGACCGCTCCGCTGACATCGGACCAGATTGCGCAGATGCTGCACACCAACCCGGTGGTGGTAAGGCGCACCATGGCGATTCTGAAAGCCGAAGGCTATGTAAGCTCGGGCAAAGGCCACGGTGGTGGCTGGCAACTGGCCACACCGCTGGCCGACATTACGCTGCAGGATATTCACCGCGCACTGAAAGAAAGCTCGTTATTTACCATCGGTCTGACCGACGAACACACCGCCTGCCCGATAGAACAGGCGGTAAACGGCGCGATTACCGATGTATTGCAGGAAGCCGAAGCGCTGGTACTGGAGCGCTTCAGCCAGGTGACACTGGATCAGCTGGCCGTGGGGTATTCGCCCGACGGGCGCTTGCCCGCAGCTACTGACAAAGCCACCGACAAAGCAGCCAACCCAGAGTGACAGAAGCAGTAAAACTTAAGCAGCCTTAGCCGGCAATTTTGCCCATACCTTACCGCGGTGTTCTGCATAGATATCACGCACCCACTGCAGCGCCGGACTGTCAGCCCATTGCTGTGCCGGCCCGGCCATTTTGGTGCGGAATTCTGCTTCACCGTAAATAGGATGTTCGCGCGGACACGCCAGTGGCGCCAGAATGGAGGCTGCGGCAATATCGGCAAATGAAAACGCATCGCCTACCAGATAACGAAATTTCCTTTCCTGCTCCCCTTGCTCCAGCTCCAGCTGCTGCAGCCGCTGCTCCAGCCAGCGGATTTCAGCGTCAATCAACTGCTCTGCCTGCGTCACCGCACGCGGATAAATACGCAATTTAATTCTGAATGCCGGTTTAATCAGCGGGTACGCCAGCGTAATAAAACGCCGCTCCCAGGGTTTTGCAAACTGCGTCCAGATGGTGCGAATTAAGGCATCATGGGCAAAACCCGGCAGATATAAATAACGCGCAATGGGCTTACCAATGGCATCAAAACGCTGCTGCACCGCCAGTATCTCCTGCTGTTTTTCGCTGGGCATACTGTCGAGCGGACTGTGATGCCCGGCCAGCCAGTTAACAATGCGCGGGCTGTCCTGAATGCAGGTTTTACCGCTTTGCAGTAACGGCACCGTGGTCTGCGCGCGCCGCCCTTTCAGCCACATCGGTACAGTATGCAGCGCCGGCGTCAGCGCAATTTCCTGATAGGGAATCTCTTCATAGTCGAGCAGCCAGCGGATTTTCTCGCTGTAATGCGACATATTAATGGTGAATAACGTCAGCGCCCTGTTTGCCATACAACCACTCCGGCAGAAAAGCGGCCATTGTGCGCACGCCCGTACACCGGGGTAAGGTTCAAACCGGAGAGAATAAAGGCCGGAAAACCCCTGTCGGTGGCGTAGTTGGCAAAAAACTGAAGGCTGACAGGCAATACACTGCCAACAGCAAGAGGTTAAAAAAAAGCGCAGCCAAATGGCTGCGCTTTTTCAGATTCGTTTATTCAGCGGGAGGCCGATACTCAGAACGGCACATCATCATCGTAGTTTGGCATGGTCTGCGCGAACTGATCATAATCTGCCCCAGCCGACGGAGCAGAACCTTCAGCACCGGCACGCTCAATACGCCATGCCTGCAGGCTGGTAAAGCATTTTTCCGGGTTACCCGGCTTGGCCCACAGACGACCGGACAGATTGAAATGCACCACCACCTCTTCGCCAACGCGGTAAGCATCCATCAGTGCACACTTGTCTTTCAGAAGCTCCAGCGCGACGTAATTAGGGTACTCCGGCTTCTCGCCATCGCCGGTCAGCTTGATCACAAACTCACGTTTGGTAAAACCATTGGCACCGTAAGAACGGGTTTCGTCGATGGAATGGATGATTCCCTGAGCTTCGAAGTTTTTGGACATGGGGGTTCCTGAATAATGAGTTAAATCAGATCTTGTATTGGGAGCGATCATAACATTGATGGTACAAGGGTTGGAGCCTGAAGCGACTCCGCACCTGCAATGCTTCTAGACGACCGGGGGTAAAGCTTTCACCAACCTCTGTAATGTCTGAGTAATGCTGATTAACTCCCGCAGAAGCTGAGGATTAACATCAAGATGCCCCTCATATTCGGCCAGATTCCGCATATTGTGGCATTTATCCAATACACGCCACTCAGCCATGCTGAGATTTACCGTATGTTGCAAACACTGAAAAACTAAATACCGGCTATCCGAGCGATAACCATGCCAGCGTAAAGCAGCCAATGAAAAAGCGTGAGCCGCACCATACGCCAGAGAAAACTGGCTGTCGTCGCTCAGCCCGTTGATCTGGCAATCTTTAAGCTTGATGTCACCCGCTTGCACCATGCCCGCAAATTCCTTTGCATCCACAGGTTCTTGTTTCAGCTTGTTGATTTTGACTAAATTATCCAGTTCTTTCATAACGCTTCCTGCGTTTATTAATCTATTAATCCAGTAAATTAATCCGGGGTTGCTCCATTACCTTAGTAAGAAAATTCTGACCTGTCGCCAGGCGTTCTGCAAACTCCTGTGGGGAATACAATGTTGGATTAATCGGACGCTGTAATTGCTGCTCCGCATCAGCGAATAATGCCATTGTCTCGCTGTAGCTCAGATCAGATCCGACCAGCATAACATCCACGTCACTGCCGCTGTGTTCTTCTCCTTTGGCGACCGAGCCATAAATAAAGGCTTTTTCCAAACCCGGCACCAAGGGGCGGATGGCCTCTTTGAGTACACCGGCAACGCCAAAGGTTTTTTTAACCAAACTCAGCAATTCTTCATAAACAGGCGATAACGCATTGGCCTGATAGTGGCTCTGATTCCCCTGTCTGACGACCGTCAGTAGCCCAGCTTCCGTCAACCTGGCGAGTTCACGGGAAATAACCCCCTTGCCCATATCGGCAATCCGGGCCACCTCGTTAAGATAAAAGCTCCTGTCCGGCTGACCAAACAACAAGGACAAAACCCTTTGCTGTGCCTTAGTAAACAAGGCATCACCCACACTGATCGTCATAGTTTTTACCCGCCCTGACCTCTGCGAAAACAGACTGCGCCAAAAGTCCCAAAAAGGGAACGATGAGACCCAATTTGGGAACTGTAGAGGGAAGAAGCCGTTATGTCCAGCACCTGAGGAATACCGCTGCAGCGGTCAGCCGCCTCGTTCCAGCAGCTCCAGCATCGCCCGATCCGGCCAGATCATGCCCTTGCCTTTAATATTACGCGGCGTATCCGACAGCCAGGCACCAACGCTGTAACCCGTGACTTCAGCTAAATCGACCGGCTCATCCTCCAGCATGCATTCAACCTCAAACTTCATCCGCTTAAGGGTGCCCTGCACCGAACGGTTGCACTGAGTATCGACCTGCAACGGGCGCAGGTACTGCTGTGCTGCGGTCATATGACGCTCATCGGCCCCGCACTTCAGCAAGGTATTCATAAATACATCGATAAAAAGATCATTCAGCTCAGCAAAATCAGGCTTGGTTAACGCCGGCAAAAACAGCGAGAAACGTGTTTCGTCATGAACAAAAAACACACAGTCATAACCATCAAAATCGACCAGATGACCATGCCAGCCACTTAACGGATTATTATCCAGCGCTGTCTGTTGATAGAGCGACTGAGTGTTTGGGGTCAGATAAAGCATACCGTCTTCGTTCAGCGGCAGCTTTTCAAACAGCTTTTTTGAGGCGTGGAGGCGGATCATTAAATTAACCTTAACAACAGCGTCACGCCGAAAAGCGCGGCTGAAAAACAGAATCAAGCATTCTGCCTGATGGGCAGCAAAGCCGCCAAATAGGCTGCATCAGAAACCGGCCAGGTATCTGCACCTTTCAGCACTTATCATGCACTCAACCATCATGCACTTTGCCATCGCAGGGTAAGCGGCGTTTCTTGCGATACCGTTAATTGCAAATATCGCTGCGCTCGGGTCATTCCTACATACAACAGCCGTACACTCTGCTCTAACTGCTCATCGGCATTCAGCGCATCGGCACCAGTAACGATCACCGCAGGAAATTCCAACCCTTTGCTGGAATGTATCGCCATAATGGCGACCTGATCTTTCAATGGATCGTAAGATTTTTTGTATTCCGAAGTACCCAGCCAATACGCCGGAATACACGCCTCTTTTAACACCCGCGCCAGCGCACCGCCCTGAAATTTATTGGCGTATAACACCGCCATTTCATTCCAGGCCATGCCCTGCTCATGCCAGGCTTTTAAAGCCGAAACCGTATAAGCAAGCTCATCGGCCCAGGCCGATACCCGAACCACTTTAGGCTCTGGCCCGTGATTTCCAGCCGACTCCGGCAGTAATAACGGAATATGGTCGTCGTCGCTGTCTGCCGCACCCAACACATCGGCCGCAAACTGATACGCAAACGCCAGAATTTCACGGGTATTGCGGTAATTCAGGCGTAAAATCGTAGTACGCCCCTGCGCTTTAATGCCCACACTCGACAATGAGAATCCCAGTCCGGAACGCCTGTTATAAATCGACTGTGCATCGTCGTACAGCAACAACAAAGAATCGGATTCGGGGTCGATCATTTGAGTAATCAGCTTCAGCCATTCCGCTTCAAAGTCATGGCCTTCATCAATCAACACCGCACCATATTGAGCGCGTGGAATATGCCCCGCTTCTACACCCTGAATAACCGACGTAACTTGCTTCTCCCAATGCGGTGCATCGCCCGGCACCAAATCCACGAAATAAGTTTTCAATTGCAATCCACACCAATCGTGAAAGTGCATAACAGAAACACGTTCGGCTAACCCCTTTGCATTGATAATGGCGATCAGTTTTCGCGCCAGCGAAATGTTGTAGCACAAAATCAGAATCGGCTTACTACAGGCAGCGGCTAACAACTCCGCACGATACCCCAGAATCAGCGTTTTTCCAGAACCCGCAACCCCATGAATAACCCGATGCCCCATTCCCAGGCTGCGCGCCAGTTGCTCCTGCTGCACGTCCATAATGCGGATAATATCGGGAAACTCTGTTACGGCCTCCTGAGCTGTACCATTATCGGAGCTGGCATCACCCCCAAATAAATCATCCTGCAACCGGATACGCACTTCAGGAAATAAATGCCAGCGGATACGATCAATCTGCGGCAGGCTGAGTTTTTCGCCGAAACGGAACTGGAACATATCCCACAGGCGTTGCTGAAAGGTTTCGGCATCGGCCGATTCGGTCATTTCGTCTTTGTAAATCACCTTAGTGTCGGGCAACACTAATTCCCGATTAGCATCACTGACGCCCGATTGAATCTGCTTGCGGGTGATATTGGTAAACACCGCGCCATAGCCATAGGGCATACAGATTTTACCGGCAAAGGGACTGCCCTCAGCAAACAGCATCTGCGGGTCTTGCTTCAGCCGGTTCACCACCTGAATCATACACTGACGCGCCTGCTCCAGCGGGTTAGCCACCTTTTTTAATCCATCCGCCACCTGCAGCTGTGCCTGATGTTTATCCAACCCGACCAGCGTTTCCGGCTTCCAGTCCTTCACCTCAATAAACAACAAGCCACGGGCCGGATGTAAAATAATAAAGTCCGGATAACGGCGCTCACGCCCTACAGGAATGTCATACCACACCAAATAATCGTCTTCGAGCAGGTCTTTTAAGCGCTGAGCAAAGCGCTTCTCACCCGCGGTCATGCGAGCGAGGACTTCTTTGGTTAAGGCGGGAATTATTTCAGCCATGCAAATTCCGTTTAATTCGTAATTACTGATCAGGTTGTCGCAATCGATCTCAGTATTGCTAATACGCCCAGGAGTCGTGAGCCAACGGTGAGCTGTTCAGCAAATTCCGGCGTTCACGCCAATCAGGTAGGTACTTATCCATAAGCATCATAAAACGCTCGTTATGATGCCGTTCATGCAGGTGCACCAGTTCGTGCACCACAATAAATTCCAGACATTCAGGTGCTTTGCGGGCAAGGTCGAGGTTCAGCCAGATACGGGCTGCTTTAATATTGCAGCTACCCCATTTGGTTTTCATGCGCTTAACGCCCCAGCCATCAGCCTGCACACCTAACACAGGTTGCCAGTATTCCATCAACCGGGCTGTCTCTTCTTTCATCTGCGCCCGGTAATACTCATTCAGCAGCACCATGCGGTTGTCGCGACTGGTACCGGGCTGAACAAATAAGGTGACTTTGGTTTTGCTGACCTTAACTTCGTGCTTGCCAGCACGTTCACGAATATCCAGCCGTAAGCGTTTACCCCAGAGGTAGTGAGTTTCGCCATTCACCATTTCGCGTTCGGACTGGCGCGGCTGGCTGGCAAAACTCTGCTGCTGCTTACGAATCCATGGAATACGTGAGATTACGGCCATACGAATGGCGGTATCGCTCATTTGCTGTGGTGCCGACACCCGCACCTTGCCGTCCGGCGGCAACACATTGATGTGCAGGTTCTTAATGGCTTTGCGCTGCAGAGTCAGCGTCAGCTCTCCGATGCGGAGTTCTGTCACTATTCGTATTCCTTCTGCGCTTTGGCTAAATCCATCACTTGCTGAATATCCACCTCATAACCCGCCGCTTCCTCGCGGATAGCATTGGCTATTTCACGCTCCTTAAAGCGGTCGCCTTTCCAGTCGGCTTTTTTTGTGTAACGAATGGCAGTATCAATACGGGCGGCCAGAACCTCGTCACGACCGAGGTTATCGTACAAAGCGCGCTTCGCTCCGGTATCCATGGTTGGTGGATAAGTGACAGCTGATGTGCCTTCCGGGCGTTTTACCATACGGGCTAGTTTGGCGATTTCTTCCAGATACTTTTTATACTCAATCGCCTTTTCACGGCGCAGAGTAATCAGCTCATCCAACAAGGCAGACATTTTTTCGTAGTAACGCGGGTTAACCGGGTTTTCATCAATGATGGTTTTACGCACGTTGTTTTCGATGGCTTCGGCCATGGCTTCGTCATTTTTGCGCATAGATTCCGGCAGCTGTTCCAGGCCATCCACGCCTTTCTGCACCACCAGTTCAATCAAGCCCAGCTCTTCGAAATCCATCAGCTTTTCGCTGTCATCAGCGCGGATGTACATATCCAGCAGATGACGCATAGCCGGCTCAAAGCGCTTCATTTCCAAATTATCGCGACTTGATAACTTAATTTCTTCGCGCAGCTTTTCGTAATGCGCCACTTCGGCGCGAATGGCGTCTATCTGTTCGCGTGTATAACCCGCATCCTGCATTTCGTTGGCGATATTGGCATAAGCACGGATCAGCTTGGCAACGGATTGATACAGGGTTAAGCGCAAGGCTTCGCGCTCAGTCAGTTCATCGGCATTGTTACCCGACTCACCGCAAAAATAATGCTGATATTCCAGTAAGCCACGCGGGGCTTTCACGTCTTCGCACAGCGCACGCACCACTTCCAGTGCGTTATCTAGGTCTTCTTTTGCCTGCACCAGGCGATCTTTCAGCAGGCCGGCAACGTCTTCCTGATCGTAGCCATCAAAGGCTCCGGCGGTGTAATCCTTAATGGCCTTATCCAGCGAGCGGAACAGGTCTTTATAGTCGATGATGTAGCCATATTCTTTATCGTCGCCATCCAGCCGGTTGACCCGGCAAATAGCCTGGAACAGGTTGTGGTCGGCCATCTGTTTGTCGATATACAGATACGTAGCCGAAGGCGCATCAAAGCCGGTCAGCAGTTTGTCTACAACAATCAGCAGGCGCATTTGCCCCGGCTCTTTGATAAAGCGTTTTTTAACGTCTATCTCAAACTCATCCACGCGGCTGGCGGCTTGTTCTTCCGTGGTTTCAAAATAATCGGCCAACATACGGCGATAAATATCGTACTTGAACAGTTTTTCCGTCAGGCCTTCACCGGTTTCTTCGCCTTTAATGCTGGCGGCCGTTGGCTGAAAGCTGGTAACAATAGCAACCTTGCCGGCCAGATCGGTCTGATTAAACATCTCATAGGCTTTGCACGCCTGATACACGCTGGCACACACCAGCATGGCATTACCACGACCATCCATTAAGCGCGGGCGGGTTTCCATATCCAGCAGAATATCGTTCACAATCTGCTGCAGACGCGACTTGCTCGACAGCACCTTCTGCATGGTGCCCCATTTCTGCTTTAGCTGGGTTTTGGCCAACCCGGACAGTTCGCGGGTTTTAGCCTCAAACCATTCGTCGATCTTTTTCTGCGAGGTAATGTGCTGGTCGATATCACGCGCTTCGTAGCGCAAATCCAGCACCACGCCATCGGCCACCGCCTGATCGAACTTATAGGTATGAATAAAGGGGCCGAACACTTCGATGGACTTTTTCTTGTCCTTCTTCATCAGCGGCGTGCCGGTAAAACCAATAAACATCGCCTGCGGCAGAATGGTTTTCATGGCGTCGTGCAATTTGCCCGACTGAGTACGGTGGCACTCGTCCACAAACACAAACAGGTTGCCCTTGGCCTGAAAATCAGCCGGTAGCGAGGCCTTCAGCTCGGCAATAAACTCGGCGGCGTGTTGTTCGTTGTCATCATCGTCATCACCAAAACGGCCAAACTTATGCACCAGCGAACACACCAGCCAGGGTGTGGGCTTATTCAGGCTATCAATCAGGTCAGCACCGCTTTTAGTGCGGTAAATCTGCTCCTGCACACCACTGAATACTTTCTCGATCTGCTCATCCAGCTCGCTGCGGTCGGTAATAATCAGCACGCGCGCATTGGGCTGATTTTCACGAATCCACTTCGCCAGCCACACCATGGTTAAACTTTTACCCGAACCCTGGGTGTGCCAGATAATGCCACCCTCGCGGCGGGCAATGTGCTTTTTAGCCGCCTGAATACCGAAATACTGGTTGTGCCGGCAGGTTTTCTTAACCCCGGCATCAAACACCATAAAATCGTGAATCACTTCCAGAAAGCGGGCTTTATGGCACAGGCGGGTTAAGTGGTAATCCAGCAGGTTGCCTTCCGGCAGGGTTTCGTCGTCTTTCCATTCCAGATAATGCTTTTCCGGGGTTTCGATGGTGCCGTAACGCAAGCCCTGAGTATCGTTTCCTGCCATCACCAGCTGCAGGGTGGTGAAGAAATTGCGGATAAAGTCTTTCTTCTGATTATCCAGATTCTGGTGAATACCCTCGGTCACACTGACTGACGAACGCTTGAGTTCAATCACGCCCAGCGCAATGCCGTTTACATACAACACCAAATCCGGGCGTTTGGTTTTGGCCGATTGCGCCGTGCCTTTTACCGTTACTTCTTCGGCAATGGCAAAGTCGTTGGCTTCGGGGTTTTTCCAGTCGATCAGCCATACCGTCTGGTTTTGCTCGCCCGCGCCTTCTTTGTCTTTCACGCCGTAACGCAGCAGGCTGTACACCTCCTGATTGGCGTAATACAGGGTTTTGCCTTCGCCCAGTGCGGCAGCGGTATCCAGCTGGCGCATCACACGCTTGATCAGCGCCTCACTGATGCCGCGCTTCTGCAGCCAGGGCACCAGCAAGTCAGGCACCACATTGCGGTTGTCGGACCGGTCGTTCCAGTCGCCCAGATAGCGATACCCCAGCTCATTGCGGAATAACTCCACCACCCGGTTCTGTGTTGCGCGTTCGCGCTGGCCTACTACCGACATACTTCAATCCCTTAAAAGCTATTCCAGTCCAATACCCATCAAACAACAAGCAAAGACCTTTACTGGCTGAAAACCGATTCCAGTCAACCAATTTAGTCCAATAAAATCAGGAACTTAGAGATAAAACCGAGAACAACCCCAGCCAAATACCTAAACTCAGTCAACGAAATATCAAACAACGATCAAACCAATCACGCTGCCTGGTACTGGGCCAGACGCTCAATCGCAATATGCAGGCTGTTGTCATCAAACAACTGATTCTTACGCTGCGCCCAACGCGCTCCCGCTGGCCAGTGCTGCAATGCCGCCCGCACATCGGCCACATTGGCATTAACACCCTCGCGGGTTAACAACCAATCGACGGTTGCCAGCAGCTCCATGCCATAAGGGCTTTCAAAGCCTTCAATCATGGCCGAAGCCATTTCCAGTGCGGGCACATAATCTTTGGCGGCCGAATTAAGATAGGCCTGCACCTTGTTGCGGGCTTCGTCACGAAACCAGATCACATCCAGAGGGTCGCTGTCGGGAATGCGCTTTTCGGCTTTCAGATAGCTGCCATCCAGCGCATTCAGCAGATGATCGAGGTTATTGGCGTAAGGGCCGTAGTTATTAGCAACAAAATTAAGCTGCAGCTTATCGGGCAGGCCCTGCAACTGAATGGCGCGTTGGAGGAACCAGGCCAGTTTCTGAATTTCCAGCAGGCTGCAATCAATACCCAGCAACCAGTAACGCCGCACCAGTTCAGCGACTAAGGCCCGTGCTTCGGTCAGGTTTTGCACGCCGGTACGCTTGGCCACGTTCAGGTAAGCAGCGGTTGGTTCGTACACCAGCACCTGCACACCGGGTATATCACCCAACGCCGCCTCGATACGGGGTTTTACATCCGCCCAGCTCAGGCCTCCATTGCCTGCTCCCAGCGGTGGAATGGCTATCGACTGCACCTGCTGCTCAACAATAAAGCGCCGTAAATCCTGCAGGCCAGACTCCACCCACTCCATGCGGGAGTTACCGCGCCAGTGCTGTTTGGTGGGAAAGTTAACAATCCAGCGCGGGCCCATCAGCTCACCGGTTTCGGTAATAAACATATGCCCGGTCTGAACCTGCTTTTGTTTACAGGCCTGAGCATAGGCCTGCATATTGGCCGGAAAGCGCTCTTTGAACATCAACGCAATGCCCTTACCCATAACACCCACGGTGTTAACGGTGTTTACCAGCGCCTCAACCGGCGCTTCCAGCAAGTTGCCCTGTGTGTATTCAATCATCAGAAGTACCATCCCGGCCGGGCTTCAACCTGAAGCCCCAGCCCTTGTGCTGTTACCTGAGCCTGAACATCGGCCCGGACTGTGTCGTTATGGGTGATGATACCGATCAGCGCTGTAACAGGACAATGCTGATAAACCAGCGCCTCGGCCTGATAACGCTCGATCTTGCCCGGATCATCGAAACTGCGTGCAAAGTCGCGCCGCTGCAGTAAAAGCCAGTCGATCTTATCCAGATGCGCGGCATCGCTATAAAAATTCGCCCATTGGTAATAGGCATGGCTGTCGGTAAAAACGTAGGGCAAGCCTGCCTGTTGCAAGCGATGAATGCTGGACACCAGAATCACAATCTCGTCATTGCTGCGGCGGGTAATGCCGCCCCAGCCGGTCTGAATATTGCGCAACATGGGCGAAAATGGCGTGAAGTAAAACGGCACATAATCATTTAACACGCCAAATGGCGACACCGGCACCGGATGACAGCCACGCTTAGTGATCAGCTCGGGGTTGCCAATGGATACCCAGCTGGCGGAGTGCTGCGCATGATTTCCGGCATACAAACCATTGGCCAGAATCCACGGCAAGTTGTCGCGATGCACAATACGCCAGATCAGGGCTTTCTGAGGATTCAGGCTGGTATATAGCATGGCATCACCTTGCAAACATCCGCGGAGCCACGTTGACATGAAGCGACAAACCAGCTTCTTTCAGGTGCGCCAGAACCGTCGCCCTGTCTGTGTCAGTTTTTACGTAGATAGAATGAAGTTTCGCAGCAGCAACAGTATCCGGCGACAGGCATTCCGCCATACAGGTCTGTTTGTAGTCCTGATCTGTCGCGTAACTATGTGTTTCGCTGTGCATTAAATCCCAGTTAACGGCATTAAAGCCCACGTCATAATCCATAATGTCCGGGGCGGCACCACACAACGGATGACTGGGCACAATCTTCCAGTTATTGGCTTTTGCCAACTCACGATGAACCGCTAAAACAACAAAGGGGGTCGTTGGGTGATTATGCATGACTGCATAGTCAAATGGGGTGCGTGAGAAAAAGTGAAACGGCACATGCTCTTCCAGCCCTTTGCTCTTACGTGACTCCAGAATGCTGTGATCCGCCACATCAGCAAAACCCGCACCCGACAACGCGGTACGTGACTGCAGCCCATTTTTTAAAATCGACGGCAAATTTTCCATTGCCGTGAGGTGATAGAGCAGCTTCTGATTTTTATAATTTTTTGCCATATTATGTCCTTATACCAATCGGGTTCTGCCGGTCAGCAGTTCCTGCATCATACCCTGTTTGATCTGACGGGTTTTGGTGAGGCGCTGCTCCAGTGCCTGCAGTTCTTCATCCATATCGGAGAGGATAGTGGCGATGGCTGTTTGTTCGTTGTATGAAGGAAATGGATATTTGAAATCTATCGCATCTGCAATATTGAAGCATTTTTGAGCTGTCCCATATTGAACGCTCTCTACCTGTGATCGTCCAATACGAGAGTTCATTGTGTAGCAAAGCCACTGACCAACAAATTTATCACCCTGGCGTACAATCATCATTGAGGCACAATTGCACCCATCAAGTTCATCTGGAATAACAGCTGTTACACCTGGCTCTCCAACGCGCACCATAACAATATCCCCAGCTCTTAATCTTGATGCAGGCAACTTGTTGTTACTTTCCGGCGTTATTCTATTTGCACCTTCGCAATCTATTCGATTTTCATATACATGCGAAGCGACTAGCATTGGAATCGTTCCTCTTGGAGAAAAATATGAGGAAGGATTGATAACCAAACCTACTCCTTGTTCGGGTGAGATTTTGCTAAGCTTCTTTAAATCCCAATCCTCCGGAATTTCTCCCAACTCACTTGGTTTGGTGCCTTTTTGGGTGCCGTCTTCACGCAGGGCGAACTGTGGCAGGCGGGTGCGGCCGGTGAGGAGTTGTTGCATGGTGGCGGTTTTGATGGCCTGTTTTTTGGCGATCAGTTTCTCCAGCTCGCTGATCAGGGCATCGACATCGGACAGGGTATTGGCAATGGCAGTTTGTTCTTGTTTTTTTGGCAAAAGAAATTTGAAGTTCTTTACCAGTTCGGTATCCAATACACCCGCACTATTTCCCGCAGAGCTGACAAGCTTTAACAACTCACCTTCCATAGCCAAAATATAAATTGTTAGATATTTCGGGATAACACTTTGATTAGGAATCAGCGCTTTAACATCCTGATTAAAGCATAGTGGGCTAACAACTAAGCCGGCTCTAATCTCTGAATGCAATGCACTTCCTCTAACCAAAAGTAAAGTAGAACCTAGCGGTGCCATTTTGCTTCCGGCATCGACACCTTCACTCGTCAAAAATTGATCGGAAGTCGTAAGCTCAAGCGTTTTTAAAGTAGATCCACTTATCCAGGGAATATTTCCCCGCCAATAATCTAAACGTTTACGATTTGGTGTACCGCCAGATAACCAGTTTGTAACCGCTCCAATAGATAGTGCTTGCCAGTCTTCAGGGATAACCCCCACTTCCGTTTGCTTAAAACCCGGCGGGCACGCTACTCCACCCGGCACAGGGTTATTAAGACTGGCGCTGGCAGTATTTACAAAATAACCCGCACTGGCGTCCGCTACTGTACTGGTACGTCGGCTATCCATGCCTCCGCCCTGCGGGCCGCCGCAAGCGGCGTTCGCTGTTTGTGAAGAAATAGGTTCTCCCGAAAAATTGGTCATACCGTCCACTCCAGCCCCATGGCTTTTAAGTGGCCTGCGACTTTATCGCTTAACGCATCGACCGATTGGGTAATGGCCGGCAGTGGTTCGGCGTAACGTTCTTCCAGTTCTTTGACACGGTTGGCCAGTTGCTGGGTCATGCGTTCAATTTCGGCCTGCAGGCCGGCTTGTAATGTGGCCAGCCATTTATCGTCTACCACCAGCGCTTTGATGTCGTCTTCATCCAGTGCACTGTATTGCTGGAATATGGCCAGGTCGAGTTCGTCCTGGGCTGTTTTTAAGGCCTTTTTGGCTTTGGTTTCAGCGTCCATCAGCTTGCTGCATTGCTGCAGAGCATTCCACTCTTCGTAAGCTTCCGGGTGTTCTGCCTCATAATTATCGTTTAACAACTCAGCGCCACCCAACGTAAGGGTCAATGCTTTAATACGAGCCTTAACCGTCGCAGCAGTGACTTTGTCTTTATCGTTCAGGGCATCGTTGAGCAGGCCGTATTCACCGCTGTTTTTCTCGATGAAGCTTTCCAGTTCCTGCGTGGCGCTGTCGAGGTTGGTTTGTAGTTGTTCGATATGCCGCAGCTGGCTACTGAAAAATCGCTCGGCTATTAACGCCGGCGGGATAAGTTCGGCTTTGTATTTACTTTTGCCAATCACCAGATCAGGCGTTTCTTTCAGCTTTTCGCCTTTTGATACGACCAGCTCACGCAGTTGGGCGGCGGCTTGCCAGCCGTCCTGGGTAATAAAGTACACATCGTCCTGCAATGTGTCGGCCCAGTAGTCCATTAAAATCTGGTACACGTCGTATTTGCTCAGCAGCGGCACGCTGCTGTAGCGGTTAAGCAGGTCTTCTGCAATACGATGGATAATGTCTTTGGGCTTTTCGCTCAGGGTAATTTCATCCAGTGCGGCGGCGCTGGCCCAGTCGTTAAAGGGCTGAGTGCTGGCGTTAGCGAAGGCGGTAAATTCCGGGTGCGCGAGAATACTGGCTTTTACCGCGGAGGCCTTCACCTGCGCAGTACTGTAACCGGGGCGACCCGGCGCAAACAGGCTGGCGCGGATGCTGGGGAATACCTGCCAGTAGCGTTCTAACGCGTCGATATCGCGGTTGGGAATGCCGCCCTGCAGGTGGGCGCTTAAATCGTGCAGGTCTTCGGCTTCGCTGCTGTCGATATAACGCGGAATATTCAGGTTGTAATCGTTAGCGGCAATTTCACTTAACGGCACCATGCGGCTGTAGCGCGGCAGTTGCAGTTGTTTGGTGAATACATCGACGATTTTGTGAATATCCTGCGAGCGCAGGCGGTTTTTATTGCCGTCTTTGGCGAAGCCTTTGCTGGCATCGACCATAAAGATGCCCTGTTTATCACTGGCTTCGCCCGTTGCGCTGAAGGCTCTTTGCGGCGCCTGTTCTTTGTCGATGACAATAATGCAGGCGGGAATGCCGGTGCCGTAAAACAGGTTGGCCGGCAGGCCGATAATGCCTTTGATGTACCCCTGTTTGATCAGGTTTTCGCGGATGCGGGCTTCGGCATTACCCCGGAACAATACACCATGGGGCAGAATCACCGCGCCTTTGCCGGTGCTGTTCAGGCTTTTGAGGATGTGCAGTAAAAAGGCGTAATCGCCGTTTTTTTCTGGCGGAATACCCCAGCTGAAGCGGCCAAATTCATCTTCTTGCGGGTTGATGCCGCTGGTCCAGTTTTTGTTGGAAAACGGCGGGTTGGCCACGGCAAAGTCGAAGGTTTTTAACTGGCCGCTAGCGTCTTTCCACTGCGGTGATGCCAGGGTGTTGCCCTTCCAGATTTTGGCGGTGGCGTTGTTGTGCAGAATCATGTTCATACGCGCCAGCGCACTGGTGGCGTTGTCCATTTCCTGGCCGAAAATCGACAAGCCGCGCGGGGCTTCGTCGCTGGCTTTTAACAACAGCGAGCCGGAACCACAGGTTGGGTCGTATACCGTGGCGTCTTGCGATGTATCGCTGGTAATGCCCACCACTTTGGCGAGAATGCGCGACACTTCGGCCGGGGTATAAAACTGGCCTTTGCTTTTACCCGATTCGGTCGCGAAGTGGCGCATCAGGTATTCGTAAGCATCGCCCAGCAGGTCGTCGCCGTCGGCGCGGTTGCCGGACAGATCGATGCCTTCAAAGATACCAATCAGGTTGGTGAGGCGATCGACCATTTCTTTGCCTTTGCCGAGCTTATCTTCATCGTTGAAGTCGGCAACGTCGATCACACCTTTCAGATCGTTGGCTTCGGCCAGCGCGCCGATGATTTTGTTGATTTTGTCGCCGATTTCTTTGTCGTTTTTGGCGGCGATCATATCGTCGAAGCTGGCACCGGCGGGCACTTCAATCATGCCGTAAGGGGCGTCTTTGTACTTGTCGGATACGTACTTCATAAACAACAGGGTGAGTACGTAATCTTTGTATTGCGAGGCATCCATACCGCCGCGCAGCTCATCGCAGCTGGACCAGAGGGATGAATAAAGCTGGGTTTTCTTAATGGCCATGGTGTTCCTGAATGATTTCTGTCCGCTTATTTACGCGTTAATGCCGACATAATGAGTGCGCCCAAAGCAGCGCCCGCGACGAAAGTGCCCAATCCGGCCCCTTCCTGTTCTTTTGCCTGACTGCTATTGGCGCGCACTGCAGGTTGCACCTGAACGTGCTCTCTCTGCAGCGATGCTTTGTAGCGATCAACTTCTTCCAATAGCTGTTGGGGCGTAACCCCCAGAATCTCAGCCACCTGATACAGATGTTCGATACTGAATACCGCCTTGCCACTTTCCAGTCTGCTGTAACTGGCCTGAGACAGGCCCATTCGGGCGGCAAAGGGGGCCTGGTCGATCATTTTCAGTTTGCGGTGATTGGCAATGACGACACCGAGAACTGCGCTGAATGAGGTCTGCTGGCTCATATCAAATCTTCACTTTTGCGGGTTGACGCATCATAACCGACTGAAGTAGTCTTGACGAGCTCATATAGAACTAACGAATTTAAAACACAAGGAACTATTCATATGAAATCTAACCTGGTACTATTTTGTGCCGAAACAAAGGCCCTGCAGTGCACTATGGCAACTACTTCAGTGACACTCATGTTTTACATACACGCCCCGGCTATGGCTGTGAAATCACTACTTTGGAGGAGTTTTCTGCTGGTCAAAACGTCTGGACTCTCGATACTCCGGTATCCGCTGGCTTTGAGGAGCGGGCTCAGGAAGTTATGAGCCGGAGCTATAGCCTGCTAACCGACAACTGCCAGCATATAGCCAACTATGTCGCCTCTGGTAAGTACTCCAGCCCACAGGTAACCGGAACGTTACTGGGTGCCGCTGCCCTTACCGCGCTTTCCGATAAGGGTGAATGGTGGCAACGTGCATTAGCAGGAGGTGTTATAGGGTTACTGCTGAGCAGAGCCTGAAGCTATTAAGTCCAACCTATCATCGTTAGCCTGCTCTTCCGGGTCTGCCGTGGCGTTCGTGGTTGTTTGTTATGCCTTGGGTCAGTCTTCATTGAAGTAGTCAGTATCCAGACTTTTGATTCTGTAGACTTCTTTGGTGTTGACTCCAAGGCCATACTGCACCATGAGTTCGGCCAATTGTTCACCGTTTATCAGCACAATATTCATGCTTAAGCCCGATGCAGCCTCCAGAGCGCCGCTGGAAAATTCCGACGTGGTAATAAACACGCCTTTGGTCGCCCCCTTGCGGGTAAGTGCACCGATAAACTTGTCTATTTCCGGGCGTTGAATATTGTTTTTCCACTTTTTGGCCTGCAGGTAAATTTTATCGAGGCCAAGAGGGTCTTCACTGATGATGCCGTCAATGCCGTCATCATTGGTGTACTGTGTTGGTTTTGCCGAGCCACCCAACGCACTGCCGTAACCCATGGCGCGCATAAGATCGACCACCAGTTTTTCAAAGAACTGCCAGGAGCTGTCGCACACTGTATCCAGCACTTCGGTGGTGAGACTGTCGTGGATTTCTTTGTACGCAAGTTGCAGACGTTCGCTTGGATCAATTGCATCGTCGCCGGACTCTATCTGTACAACTTCACTATCATTACCCTGCCGTGCTTTTGACCTGGACGCCGAAAATTCAACGAATTCTTCAGAAATATCCTTCAGGTACCGGACATTAATGTGCTCAGGGCGTTCTTTTAATGCTTCCAGACCACGAGTGGTAATCTGTAAATGCGCCCGTTGCGGATAGGTCAGCAAGCCTGCTTTCTTCAAATAAGTTCCGGCCCAGCCACAGCGGTTACGAATAACGGTTTGCTGACCAGAAGAAACACGCTCTGCTTTTTCTTCTGGTGTAACGGAAAAATAATTGCAAACGGCTTCGTATACATCGCTGAATTTATGCACTTGACCGTCACTGATAGCAGCCAGAACTGGGCGCATACATTGTTGGAAGTTTGGTATAGGCATTCCGTGTCCTTACAGGCGTTACTGCTTTTGGGCTGTGATTATACTGAGTGTTTCGTCAATGCCTATCCCTGATTTTGGGCGGGTTAATAAGGCAGCACACTACCATCCCAGTGCAGCAGGTGGCCGTGCTGTTCTGGTTGTAAATTAAGCAATACGTCGCTGATGCGCTGCGCGGTTTGTTGCGGGGTGTAGAGTTTGCCGGCGGCGATATTCTGCTGAAACGGTGCCGACAGGCCGGTGTTGGTGGTGCCGGGGTGTACGGCGGCAACCAGGCAGTTCGGCGCTTTGCGCTGCCATTCTATGCTGAGGTTTTTTATAAACATATTGAGCGCGGCCTTGCTCATGCGGTAGCTGTACCAGCCGCCCAGCTGGTTGTCGCTGATGCAGCCGACCATGGCCGATAACGATAACCAGCGCAGCTGGCTGCCGCGTTTAATAAAGGGAGCCAGCGCCTGAGCGGTGTGAATATGGCTTATCACGTTGCTTTGCAGGCTGTGCTGCAGCCAGTCGGCGCTGAGTTCTTGCAGGGATTTTTCCGGGCCGTTTTGCGGATTATGGAGTATGCCGTTGCAGACGATGACAGCATCGGGGGTGCCTTCACGGCGGATAAAGGCCTGCAGCTCGGCCACGCTGTGCGGCTCGCGGGTATCGGTCTGGCAATGGGCGCTGGCGGCGGAGTCTGGTCCGCGGCCACTGCTGATTACGCGCACGGTCTGGCCTGTCTGCCCTTGCCCTTGAACCTGTCCCTGATTCTGGTTCTGCCAGTGCTCAATTAAGGCTTTGGCAATTTCGCTGCCACTACCGGCAATCCACAATGTGCGCATGTTATGTCCTTTTTTATTTCTTTTTGCGGTTTAAAGCGGGCTGCCGCATTGCATTCAACCGGCAGCGACTCTACCTTATTGGAAACAGACACACAGAGTAAGGAACATCCGCATGATTAAGGTGATTATCGAGCGCAATATTGCCGAGGGTATGGAATCCACCTATGAGCAGATTATGAAAACCATGCTGCGCACGATGGTTGAAGCACCGGGCTATACCTCCGGTGTTAACTATATCGATATGAAAAACAGTGCCCACCGGGTGATTATTACTACCTGGCAGAGCGAACAGGCGTGGGATATGTGGAAGCATACCGAGCAGCGTGCGGCTCTGCTGGCGGCAATTAAACCGATTCTGGTAGATGAAGAGAAAATTACCCTGCTGACGGTGTGATGAACGATCTGTTTTTGTTCTGACATGCCCGGCCTGACAGCCAGCAGTGACACAGAGAGTAACCAGCAATGCCCGCCCTGTTTTCAGGGCGGGCATTGTTGTTTTAGGCATTGTTGTTTTAAAAGCCGCACTCTGCGAAAGCGAGAATTTTTTGGGGAATGAAGTGAGTGAGATGACGCGGCGAATAACCTTTGTGGAATAACACCTGTGGGAACGACTTTCAGTCGTGATGTTAGTTATCACTGCAAAAATGCCGTTCCCGCTGCAGTAATTTCGCGGGCAAGGCCCGCTCCTGCGGGAAAGACGACATTTCAGATATGCGCGGCGTTTTATTTCGCGGGCACGGCCCGCTCCTACGGGAAAGGCGACATTTTCAGATATGAGCGGTGTTTCATTTCGCGGGCATGGCCCGCTCCTGCGGGGTATATCGGTATATGCGTCGATTATTCTTTGGTTAATCGGAGCATATTCGTAGGAGCGGGCCATGCCCGCGAATTACGCCAGAGGTTATGTTATAGGTAGGTTGTTTAAGCTCAGCCACAAGGAGTGTGGTATGCCGCAATTCCATCCATTCACAGGCCATAAACAACTGCGTATCGGACGTTTTTCCGAGACAGGTCGTGTGTATCTGATCACCACCAGTACGTTTGATCGGGAACGTATTTTTTCTGAATGGCGTTATGCAAGAGCTGCTATTCAGGCATTTCTGCAGCCATCATTGTTGAAAAAATCCCGGGTAATGACCTGGGTATTAATGCCGGATCATGTTCATTGGTTACTACAGCCAGGTGATGATGCCGGGCTGTCCCGACTGGTAGGAGCGATGAAATCATCTTCGGCACGGGCAGTAAGGCAAGCCGGTTGTAAGCGGCGTGTCTGGGCACCGGCATTTCATGACCATGCTGTGCGCTGTGAAGACGATATTCTGCCACTGGCTCGATACGTTGTGGCAAATCCTCTGCGTGCAGGATTGGTACGCAGAGTTGGGGAGTATCCATTCTGGGATGCAATCTGGATGTGAATCACAGGCCGGGATTTTATTGCGGATTTTGCCCGAATCGCGGCATATGCATGATCGCGGGCATGGCCCGCTCCTACGAATATTTATCCGACCGCACCTGCATTTGCTGGTTTTAGTCTTTATCAATAGACGTCTTTACGGTAACGCCCCTGCTGTTGCAGGCGCTCGGTTGCACGTTTGCCGAGCCATTGTTGCAGCAGCTGATCGATATCGCTGGCCATGCCATCACGACTGCCGCAGATATAAATCGCCGCGTCTTGTTTCAGCCATTGCCGCAGGCGTTTTTGTTCACGTTGCAGCGCATGTTGCACATAGCCGCGGTGGCTTCGTCCGCACAGCGCGGGCAGTTCTGCAGCGCCGGAGGCGCGTGAGTAACAGCGGTCGAGCTCAGTAAGTACGCCGCTCTGATACCAGTGGTCGAGTTCCTGCTGCCAGATGCGGTCATGTTCCGGGCTGCGTTCACCAAACAGCAACCAGCAAGGGGCTTGTGAGTTTTGCAGGCTGCGCTGTTTGAGGTGGGCACGCAGTCCGGCCAGGCCGGTGCCATTGCCGATCAGTATCAGTGGCACAGCCGTTGGCGGCGCATGAAAAGCAGGGTTACTGCGCACGCTGAACAGGCTTGTGCTGCCGGGCTGCCATTGCTGGCACAACCAGCCGGAGCCCAGTCCGGGTTCGCCGTTATCGTGGTGCTGTTCACGCACCAGCAGGCGCAGATGATTCTCTTCTGGCAGGCTGGCAATGCTGTAGTCACGGTAACGGCCGGCCAGCCATAAGCGGGCAATATCTCCGGCCTGCCAGTGGCTGTGTTGCGGCTTACTCAGATGCAGTTCATACAAAGCAGCTCCCGGACTGCCGGGGTTTAACCACAGCCGTTGCTCCAGCGTCAGTTCTTCTTTGGCGCTATCACAGCCTTGCGCAGTATCAGCCACCGAGAATCCCTGCTCTGCCAGTTGCTGCTGCCATTGCTCAATAGACCGGCGCTCAAGACGGTTAACGCACAGTGGCGCAAACATGGGTTGCGCACCGCCCTGTTGCAGCTGTTTGTGCAGCTGCAGACCAAAAGCGCAGAACTGTGGGTAGTCGTCGTCGCCCAGAGCCAGCACGGCGTAGCGTACATCCTGCACAACATGCTGGCCCTGCCGCTGACTGTGCTGCAGACGGCGGATAAAATGCTGGCCGTTGGCCGGCGCTTCACCATCGCCACAGGTGCTGGCAATGATCAGTAAGCGACGGCTGACAGCCAGTTGCTGCCGGCTCAGCTGGTTAAGAGGCAGCAGGCTAACTGCCTCACCACCCTGCTCTAACTGCTGCGCTAAATCCCCGGCCAGTGCGGCTGCCGTGCCGCCTTCGCTGGCATAGGCAACAAGGGTTGCAGGCAAATCAGAATGAGCAGCGCGGCGGTTGTGCCAGCGCTGCCGCAGGGAAGCGCGAAAACACCAGAGGGCGAGCAGGCACCAGCCAAGTATCAGCAGGCTGGCCTGCCCCCAGGGTTGCAGAGAGATCATGATCAGTCCGGCAGAACCTCAAGCACGGCCACATAGCTGCCGCTGCGTTCGGTGGCGGGTTTTTGCGCTTTATTGTCTTTGTATTCGGCTTCCAGAAAGTAACGTCCGGCGCCGTTCCAGCGTACGGTGATTTCACCTTTGCTGTTGGTTTTCAGGGTGATTGCTTCCTGCGCATTGCGGTAGCGGGTGCCTTCGCGGATCAGGGTAACGTCGGCACCCTGCGCGGCTTCACCGTCGATCAGAAAACGGAAGCTGGCCTCTTCGCTGGCAAACAAATCGTTCGGATGCGTGACGGCCACCAGCTCCAGTCCCTGCCCGCTGGCTGCCAGTGCGTTGCGGGATGGCGCGCCCAGGGTGACAAAGGTTTCCATACGGCGGGACGCCTGCGATACCACTAATTTGTCGGCGTTTTCCGGGACAGCTTTGGCAAAACCTTCGGCGCTGTATTGCTCACCACGGCCCGGATACATGCGGCGCTGCCCGTCTTCTTCCCACAAGGCACGCAGACCGGATGAGGCGATAAACAGGCGATAGGTGCCTTCCTGTGTTAACGGCAGATCAAACACGCTGCGGTATTTGCCGGTGTGCAGGTTTTCAACCTGACCGGCGCTGCCGTCGGGGTTGAGCACCTGCACGCCAGCGAAGCGGCCGGGGTTGTAGTTGGCCAGGAAGATGTCGTTGGAAACCGCGGCATCAAAGCTGACCCAGCGGTTTTCGCCGGACAGTACGGTTTCCTGCGGTACGATCCAGGCGCGGTGTGCCTGTACGGCCACACTGCCCAACACCAACGCGGCGACAAAGAATGGTTTGAATGGGGTTTTATTCAACATGTTGGTGTCCTGTTCAGGGTTTAATGCTTACAGCCACAGCACCCAGTTCGGTGCTGCCGCTGGCGGTGAAAGTAGCGGCTTTGGTTGGCGGCCAGCTGAACGGAATATCGACCACTTCGCGCCCGCCCACTTCACGCGCGGCTTCTATCCGCAGGGTGTAATCACCTTCGGCCAGTTCATGCAGAGGCGCGCTGCCGAAGTGGAATTGCAGATGATGCTGACCCGGCCCTTTGGTCGCGCCGGTAACACCATCCACCGGCATCTGCAGTGTGCGGCCGCTGCGACGCCACCACTGGCGCATATCTTTCAGCCATTTTTCGCCTTCGTTATTGCGCATTTCTGCGTCGTACCAAACGGCCAGATTAGTGACGGCTCTGGTGCTGTTGTTTTCAATCCAGATGGCAACATAGGGTTTGTGATATTCAGCGACGTTCAGTTGCGGTATTTCGACCGCGAGGCTCAGCTCGGCGGCGCTTGCCGATTGCACAGTCACGCATTGTGTTGCGGCCAGCAGCAACGCCGGCAGCAGCGAACGCGGTATCGGGTTCTTCATATTCATTCCTTTAATGCACGCTCAAAATAATGATCAGCAGCGGGATAACCACGCCCAGTGCCACCAACGGCCAGGTGGATGGGCGCTGGCGGGCGTAACGCACCAGCAGCCATAAACCGCTGAGTGAGAAAATCAGACACAGCAGCGAAAAAATATCGATAAACCATGACCACAGAGGGCCGGTATTGCGGCCTTTATGCAGGTCGTTCAGGTACGAAATCCAGCCGCGTTCGGTGCGCTCGTAAAGCAGCACTCCGCTGTCGGTTTCAATGCTCAACCAGGCATCACCGCCGGGTCTGGGCATGCCCAGATACACTTCATTGCCCTGCCATTCGGCGTCCGCCGCAGGCACGCTGATGCCGTGTTCCTGCAGCAGCCATTGGCGCAGCGCCAGCGGTAATGGCCCGGCACTGCGCCCGGACAGGGTTTTCAGCAAGGTGGCAGACAGCTCGGTTTCCAGCGTTACCGTCACCGGTTCCGCCTTGATGTCCGCCGCGTGGTTTAACGTGATGCCGGTAAAGGCAAACAGAATCATGCCCACCAGACAGAGGGCGGAGCTGATCCAGTGCCACTGGCGCAGGCTGCCAAAAACGATGCCCGATACCGGCAGGCGGGCAGATAAAGATCGGATCATCCGGGATACATCACAGGCAGGGCTCAGACGGCGTTAGATGGGCAGCATTCTAGCAGGAAAGCCGCAAATACGAACAATTAGCATTAGCGAATTTACATTTCTATTCACTTATCACTCAATAATATTTCTTACCTCCCGGCAGAAGCAGCCAGAAGCCAGCGAAACAAAAACGACACAAGCATACGGCCCCGAATGGGGCCGTATGCTTACGCAGGCGGTGGCGGTAATAGCATCAGAAGCGGTAGTTCACGCCCAGCCACAGGTTGCGGCGTTTGTCTTTGTTGTTGTAATCGTCGATGTAGGTGATTTCACCGTCGTCATCGTAATCACCGTCGGCGGCATCACCCTCAACCCCATCCTGAAAACGGGTCTGATAAGTGGTGAAGTCTTCGTCCAGCAGGTTGTTGATACGACCGTTAACGCTCAGGTTGGTGCTGATTTCATACGACGCACCGAGGTGCAGTACGTTGTAGTTTTTGAAGTACAGCGCGTTGCCGTCTTCATCCACATCACGGAAGCGTGACGAGCGGGTTTCGCTGGTCAGATAAACGTTGGCTTTGTCGCTGATGTCCCAGCCCAGCGTCAGGTTCGACATGTGCTTGGCACTGTTGGTCAGCGGCTGGCCTTGTTCATTACCGGACAGCTGTTTGCTGTCGGTGTAGGTGTAGTTGGCACGCAATGACAGCGCTTCACTCATTTGCCAGCGGGCCGCTACTTCAGCGCCACGCACCAGCGCTTCGTCGATATTGATTTTCTGGCTGTAGGTGGTGTAGTTCAGCGTTTCGTACTCACCCAGATTCACACACGGCTTGGCGCCGTTCGTGCTGGCACAGGTTGGTACCCGGTCGCCGCTGGCGATCTTATCTTTGAACTTGTTATGGAAGGCGGTGATATTGAAGTTATGGCCACCTTCGGTCGCTTCCCAGTAGAGCGCCAGCTCGCTGTTGACGCTTTTCTCCGGCTCCAGATCCGGGTTACCGGCAAACGGACTGGTGCCCTGCCCGCCAAAACCGGTGATGCCGTTAAACAAGTCGGTGGTTTTCGGGGTTTTATAACCGGTCGATACGCCACCTTTGACGGTCCAGCTCAGATCAAGATTGTATACACCGTACAGGCGCGGGCTGACATTACTGCCGAAGACATCGTGGTTGTCGTAACGCACACCGGTGGTCAGGGTGAAATCATTCAGCATCGACCAGTTATCTTCAGCAAACAGCGAGTACATGGTGAAGTCGGAGGTTTCGCTGCCGGCATCGCCCCCTTCCAGACCAAACACACCGTCTTTCAGTTCTGCGACAATCACCTGACCGCCAACCACGACCTGGTGATGGCCATAGAAATCGTTGACTGGCATATCCACCTTGGCATCCAGGGTGTACTGGCTGCTTTCCATGGTGCGTTTCGGACGCGGCAGGAAAGTCTCAGCCGCGATGGTTTTGCGCTCATCGACGCTCAGGCCGGTATAAGCGCCGGTGCCGTCGTAGATCTGTTGAAGCAGTTCACGCTCAGCGACCGAGAAAGGCACCGTGCGCCCTTCATTAGAGGTGGCGATATGCTGCAGCGACACCCAGCTGCTGCCGAATGACCATTCGCCTTCATGGGCAATGGCCCACTGATCACGGGTAAATTCCTGATCTTTGGCGTAACCGACCCGTGGCTGCACCTGACCACCGCGCGCACGCCAGATGGTGTCAATGCTGTCGACCGTGCCCAGCGGGAAGGTGCCATCCGCCAGCGGTTTGTTGTCGTAGGTCTGTTTTGACTGATCGATATCCAGCGTCAGGGTCTGATTGGCGGCCGGTTTCCAGTTCACGCCAAAGCCCAGATTGGTGTTGGTGTTATCGGTGGTTTTGCCGCCGGAACCAAAGCCCAGGGTACGCTTACGGCTGACGCCGGCAGGATCGGTGACATCCTCATATTCAGGTTCGGAGGCGTCACGCTGGTACAGACTGCCGCGCAGCTCAATACCCAGTACATCTTTGATCGCCGGACCCATCAGACTGAAATCGGCAGTGGTGTCATTACCGTATTCGTCCTGCTCCTGAAATGAGCGCCCGATCGTGACAGAACCCGCCCACTCGTCAGTGACTTTTTTGGTGATGATGTTAATCACGCCACCCAGCGCATCGGCACCGTAGAGGGTTGAAGCCGGGCCACGGATAACTTCGATACGTTCAATCGCATCCAGTGGCGGAACATGGTTGAACTGATTACCGCCGAAATTATTCGGGTAAATATCGCCGTGGTTGTTCTGGCGGCGGCCATCGATCAGCAGCAGAGTGTAATCCGCTCCCATGCCACGGATACTGACCGAACCCTGGCCGGTTTTATCGCGGGTTTCACCAATATCCACACCTTCCAGTTCGCGCACGGCATCCAGCAGAGTCATATAAGGACGGGAGCGCAGATCTTCCTGAGTAATCACAGAAATACTGGCCGGTGCTTCAACGACCTTCTGCTCAAAACCAGCGGCTGATACCACCATTTTGCTGAGGTCTACCGGATTTTTTTCTGCCTGTTCCGCTTGCGCAGAAAAACCGGCCAAGGCAATCGCGGCTGGCAAAACGGCCTGGCGCCAGAGAGTCGGTCTGATCATTGTGCTATCCCCTGTTAAAACATGCTGGTCATAAATCAGGCTTTTCTGACAAGCCCATCAAAAACGCCGGCATGCTAACAAGAACAAAACACATTTACGAATAGTTTTTATTTAGATAAGAAATTAAATCTCATTTGTGTTGTCTGGCCGGTTATTGCACCCGGGAACGAACAAAGGCCGCCACCGCTGCCGCAGCGTGCTGCATATGCTGTTCATGGCTATAGCCGGATTTTTTACGCGGTTTTAAGTCATGGTCGCCGTCTTCCAGCCACAACAACTGCAGTGCAGCATCAAGGGCATAGCCGTCCACTTCTTCTTTATCGCCCAATGCGTCACGCGTGCCCTGCACAATCAGCAGAGGTTGCTGCAACTGTTGCAGATGATCTGTGCGCAGCGACTCAGGTTTACCCGGCGGATGAAACGGATACCCCAGACAGGCGCAACCGCGGATATCGGTGCCGGCATTTTTTTCTGCTTCCTGTATTAATAAAGAAGCAACCCGCCCGCCCATGGATTTTCCGCCAATGATACAAGGACGATCCAACTGGCGGATTAATGCGCGGTAATCGTCCAGCAGTGCCGGCATACGCTGTGGCGGGCGGCGTTTACCGTCAATGGCACGCTGTTCCATATAAGGAAAATCAAAACGCACGACATAGATTTCCTGCGCGGCAATCAATTCTGCCATCCGTTGCATAAATTCGCTGTCACTGCCGGCACCGGCGCCATGGGCGAAAATAAATAACGGATCACGCGAATTACCATTTTCTGTGTATTTTTTGTTCATTTAAATTCCGTTCAGACATGGCCTTCAGGGAAAATTGTCGCATGACTTGCAATTGTATTTCCCGTCCCCAGTGCTTCTTGCGCTATATCAAGATTCACGGTTGCCACTTCCTTATGATTTGCTCAACCGTTATCAGGATAACTTACAGCTATTCTGTAGCGGCAGAGAGTGTGGGCTGTTTGCTGGAGCAAACCATCAGCACGATGGTGAGAGACGTTCTCAGTTAGCTGTTCATAAGCTCCATAAAAGCAGGATAACCTGCTGTAAAATCTGGTGTTTTTCCGGTGTTTGATTGCAAATAACAGCATCAAACACCATAATTGCGCCGATTTTTTTAACCCTCAATCCTCGCTGTTAAATGGAATCTGATCATGAGCACAGCATTTGACCATCCCGAGTACAACTACAAGGTGGTAAGACAATTTGCCATCATGACCGTAGTTTGGGGCATTGTTGGCATGGCGGTCGGTGTACTTATCGCTGCCCAGCTGGCTTGGCCTGCACTGAACTTTGATACCCCTTGGCTGTCTTTCGGTCGTTTACGTCCGCTGCACACCAATGCGGTTATTTTTGCTTTCGGTGGTTCTGCACTGTTTGCAACTTCTTACTACATTGTGCAGCGCACCTGCCGTACGCGTCTGTTCTCAGACACCCTGGCAAGCTTCACCTTCTGGGGCTGGAATGCCGTGATCGTTGCAGCGGCTATTACTCTGCCAATGGGTCTGACCTCTACCAAGGAATACGCTGAGCTGGAATGGCCAATCGATATTCTGGTAACTCTGGTATGGGTTTCTTATGTTGTGAACTTCCTCGGCACGCTGGCTATCCGTAAAGAAAGCCACATCTATGTTGCCAACTGGTTCTTCGCAGCCTTCATGATCATGATTGCGATCCTGTACGTGGGTAACAACCTGGCCGTACCGGTATCCCTGACCAAATCTTACTCCATCTGGGCCGGTACTATTGACGCCATGATCCAGTGGTGGTGGGGCCATAATGCGGTAGGTTTCTTCCTGACTGCAGGCTTCCTGGGGATTATGTACTACTTCGTGCCTAAGCAGGCTGGCCGTCCGGTTTACTCTTACCGTCTGTCCATCGTGCACTTCTGGGCCCTGATCTCTATCTACGTATGGGCCGGTGCTCACCACCTGCACTACTCTGCTCTGCCTGACTGGGCTCAGACTTCCGGTATGGTTATGTCTCTGATCCTGCTGGCACCAAGCTGGGGCGGTATGATCAACGGTATGATGACGCTGTCTGGTGCATGGCACAAACTGCGTAACGACCCTATCCTGCGCTTCCTGGTTGTATCTCTGTCTTTCTACGGTATGTCTACCTTCGAAGGCCCGATGATGTCGATCAAGACCGTAAACGCGCTGTCTCACAACACTGACTGGACCATTGGTCACGTTCACTCCGGTGCTCTGGGCTGGGTTGCCATGGTATCTATCGGTGCCCTGTACCACCTGATCCCAATCATGTTCGGCCGCAAAGCCGGTGACATGCACTCCATCAAACTGATCAACGTTCACTTCTGGCTGTCCACCATTGGTACCGTACTGTACATCGCTGCGATGTGGGTAAACGGCATCATGCAGGGTCTGATGTGGCGTGCAGTTAACGCTGACGGCACCCTGACCTACAGCTTCGTTGAATCCGTAGAAGCCTCTCATGGCGGCTATGTGGTTCGTGTACTGGGTGGCGCACTGTTCCTGACCGGTATGCTGATCATGGCTTACAACGTGTTCATGACTGTTCGCGCGGCCAAGAAAGAAGCTGGCAACGCAGTCGCAGCACAGGCTTAAGGAGTACTGAAACATGATTAAGCACGACAATATTGAGAAAAGCCTGCCGTTGATGGTGGTGATGATTGTCATCGCACTGAGCTGGGGCGGCATGGCGGAAATTGTTCCACTGTTCTGGCACAACGACACCAACAAGCCGGTTGAAGGCCTGGAACCTTACACTGCTCTGCAGCTGGAAGGTCGTGACATCTACATCCGTGAAGGTTGCCACGTATGTCACACCCAGATGGTTCGTCCGTTCCGTGCAGAAACCGAGCGTTACGGCCCATACTCCACTGCTGGTGAATCGGTATACGAGCACCCGTTCCTGTGGGGTTCCAAGCGTACCGGTCCTGACCTGGCACGTGTTGGTGGCCGTTACTCTGATGAGTGGCACCGTGCACACATGTACAACCCACGTGACGTTGTACCTGAGTCCATCATGCCGTCTTATCCATGGTTGTTTGAAGATAAGGTCGATGGCCGCCTGACTCCGAAGAAAATGGAAGCTCTGCGTATGGTCGGCGTACCGTACACCGATGCTGACATCGAAGGTGCCAAAGAGGCCGTTGATGGCAAACGTGAAATCGAAGCTCTGGTTGCTTATCTGCAGCACCTGGGCACTGTAGTCACTAAACGGTAAATCCCATGGATATTAACGACGTGCGCGGTTTGGGCAGCGTTTTCGCCCTGATAGCTTTTCTCGGCATACTCTGGTGGGCCTATGGCTCCAGCCGTAAAAAGCGTTTTGACAACGACGCTCAGATTCCATTTCTCGAAAACGAAGAAATGCCGGCGCACGACGATAAAGATCGGAGTAAATAAATATGTTAAGCACTTTCTGGCAAGTGTGGGTCGCGGTCATCGTACTGGGATCCATGATTGGTTGCGGCGTACTGATCATGTACACCAGCCGCGGCCAGCGTAAAGATGAAACTGACCAGACTACTGGTCATGATTACGACGGTATTCAGGAACTGGACAACCCGCTGCCACGCTGGTGGGTATTTATGTTCTGGGCAACCATCGTGTTTGGTTTTGGCTATCTGGGCGTGTACGGCCTGGGCAACGTTAACGGCCTGCTGACTGTTGAAGTCGACGGCGAACAGGTTGCCTGGTCTTCTACCAACCAGTGGAAAGCTGAAGTACAGAAGTTCGATGCTGACATCGCACCACTGTACTCCAAGTACACCGCTACTCCGGTTGAAGAACTGGTCAAAGACGCAGACGCCCTGCAAACCGGCCAGCGCCTGTTCAAGAGCAACTGTGCTGTGTGCCACGGCTCTACCGCCAAAGGTGCTCAGGGCTTCCCTAACCTGACCGATAACGATTGGTTGTACGGTGGCGCTCCTGAGAACATCAAGCACACCCTGACTTACGGTCGTCAGGGCGCGATGCCTGCATGGGGTGCAGTACTGGGTGAAGAAGGTACCACTGACATGGTGAACTACGTTCGCAGCCTGTCTGGCCTGAAGCACGATGCAGAAGCCGCTGAAAAAGCAGCGCCTAAATTCCAGCAACTGTGTATGGCTTGTCACGGTGCAGATGGTAAAGGCAGCCAGCTGGTTGGTGCACCAAACCTGACTGACGATATCTGGTTATATGGCGGTTCTTCCAAGCAGATTGAGTTCACTCTGAAGCATGGTCGTAACGGTAAAATGCCAGCGCATCTGGAAATTCTTGGCAACAACGCTGAAGCCAAGATCCACCTGCTGACCACTTACGTTTACTCGCTGTCTCATCAGCAGTAAGCGCAGCAAGACCCCGGTCAGGCAAAACTAACCGGGGTTGAGCTAAGGCAATAAAAACAGAAAAAAGCGGCTTAAAGCCGCTTTTTTCGTTATAGCGACAGGCAACAAGCTATATAATTGCCGCGTTATATAGAGCGCTGTGGGGCCCTGCTCCGTCTCTGGTTTCGCAAAGCGCCGTCATGCACATCCAACCAAGGTGATTTGCCGTTATGAGTAATATTCCGGTCAAAGATGTCACACCAAAAACCCAAAGCATGTATGAAAAACGTAAGAAAATTTACGTTCGTGAAATTGAGGGTTTTTTCCAGAAATTACGTACATGGTCGCTGTGGGCGTTAATGCTCGGCTATTTCGGCAGTGCCTGGCTTAACTGGGAAGGCCGACAGGCCATTCTGTTCGATCTGCCGGCGCGCCAGTTTCATATTTTTGGTATTACCTTCTGGCCGCAGGATTTTATGCTGCTGTCGTGGCTGTTAATTATCTGCGCTTTTGGCCTGTTCACTATTACTAACCTTGCCGGTCGTATCTGGTGTGGTTACACCTGCCCGCAGTCGGCCTGGTCATTTATTTTTATGTGGATTGAAGAGCGTACCGAAGGTACCCGCAACGCCCGCATGAAACTCGACAAAGAACCGATGAGCGCGAGCAAATTCCGCAAAAAAGCCCTGAAGCATACTTTGTGGATGATTATCGCCATCTGGACCGGCATAACCTTCGTCGGTTACTTCACCCCGATCCGCGAACTGGTACCGGATTTCTTCACCCTGAACATCGGTGGCTGGGGTTTATTCTGGATTGCGTTTTTTACCGCGGCCACCTACATCAATGCCGGCTGGATGCGTGAGCAGGTCTGTATTTATATGTGCCCTTATGCACGTTTCCAGTCGGTTATGTACGATCCGGATACCCTGGCTGTTTCCTACGATGTTAACCGTGGTGAACCACGTGGCAAACGCAGCAAAAAAGCCAAGGAAGAAAGCGACACAACCCAGCTTGGTGACTGTGTTGACTGCTCCCTGTGCGTGCAGGTATGTCCGACCGGTATCGATATCCGTGATGGTCTGCAATACCAGTGTATCGGCTGCGCTCTGTGCATCGATGCCTGTGACTCCATTATGGAAAAACTGGATAAGCCGAAGGGTCTGATCCGTTACACCACCGAAAATGAGCTGGAAGGTAAAAAGACTCACTTCTTCCGTCCGCGTCTGGTCGGTTATGCCGCACTGCTGCTGATTATGATGGGCGCATTCATGTACGCCATCGGCACCCGCACACCGTTCAAGCTGGATATTGAACGTGACCGCAGCGCGCTCTATCAGATGACCGCCAACGACACCGTAACCAATGCGTATACGCTGAAGCTGATCAACATGTCGCAAAGCCCAAAAACCTACACTCTGAGCCTGGATGGTCTGGAAGGTATGAAGATGGATGCGCCAACCACTCAGTTTCTGCGTGTGAACGAGCTGAAAGAAGTGCTTCTGACCATCGAAATTGATCCGGAAGAAGTGCATATGCCAGCCAGTAAAGTGGATATTGAATTCGTCATCACCGATGCCGATACCGGTGAAGAAGTGGCACGCGAAGAAAGCCGCTTTATTGCCCCACGCAATTAATCTGAGGAAAAGATTCGCCTCCGCGAAACCATGACCCGTGTCAGCGAATCTGACAAATCCAAACTGGAGACTGACCGCCCAAGTGGTTAAACTTGGGCGGTTTTTTTTATCCCGCCCGATGCCGATTGAGAAGTCTATGAACACCGAATCCAAAGAACACGCTCCCTGGTACAAAGAACCCATGGTGTGGCTGGTTGCGGGCCTTCCGCTATTGGCTATCTGCTGGGGTTTTGTGATGCTGACACTGGCCCTTGAATCCAAGGATTCCCTCGTCAGCGACAGCTACTACAAAGACGGCGTCAGCTACACCGAAAACGTCGAAGCCGATGCCCATGCTGCCCGCCTGCAGATCAAGGCCGATCTGACGTTCAGCGAAAACGAAATCCACCTGGCCCTGAACGGCTATCTGGATGAAGAACCTGCAACCCTGCAACTGCAACTGATTCACCCTACCCTGCAGGAACGTGACCTGACCGTGCTGCTGCAACGCCTGGGCGATGGCCACTATGCCGGTGTCAATGAACTGGTATTGCCGGAACGCCGCCATATCTGGCTGCTCAGCCACGAACAGCAGTGGCGTATCCGTGGTACCGAACTGATTGAAGCTGACAAGGTTATTAACTTACACGCCAAATGAATGCCCATTCAGCCCAAGAGCGCTGTTTTCACTGTGGTGAAGCCACCACCGAAGGTGAGCGCTGGTCAACCCTGATTGATGGCCAACGGCAGCCGATGTGCTGCCCGGGCTGCAAAGCCATTGCCGAAACCATCGTCGCCAGTGGCCTGAAAGACTATTACCGCCACCGCACCGAACTGCCGGAACTGTCGCCGGCTGAACTGGAAGACAGCGATCTTTCGGCGCGCGAATCCCTCACCCTGTATGACAGCGAAGCCCTGCAGCGGCGCTTTGTCGCCCATCTGAGCGGCAACCAGCAAGGCGAAGCGGAAGCCACGTTTATCATCGACGGCATCAGCTGTGCCGCCTGTGCCTGGCTGATTGAGCACCGTATCAGCCAGTTGCCGGGCGTAAAAAACGCTGTACTTAACCTGTCCAACCACCGCCTGGTGGTACGCTGGCAGTACGACCAGATTGCCGTATCCAGTATTGCCGAGGCGATTTACCGCCTGGGCTACAAAGCCTCGCCGTTTTCTGCCACTGAACAGGAAGAGCAGCGCCATCGCGAGGGTAAACTGGCGATCCGCCGTCTCGCGGTTGCCGGTATCGGCACCATGCAGGTGATGATGCTCGCGGTGCCTCTGTATGTGGGCATGGCTGAGCAATACGAATTTTTTATGCGCCTGGCCTCAATGGTCATGACCCTGCCGGTGGTGCTGTTCAGCGCCCGGCCGTTCTTTACTGCCGCCCTGCGTGATCTGCGCACCCGCCATCTGACCATGGATGTGCCCGTATCGCTGGCCATTGTGCTGGCATTCTGTTCGAGCATCTGGAGCACCATGAATCAGGGCGTCGAGGTGTATTTTGACTCGGTCTGTATGTTCACTTTCTTCCTGCTGCTTGGCCGTTTTCTCGAAATGCGCGCCCGTCACCGGATGGGGAAAGCCGGTAATAATCTGCTGACGCTGCTGCCCAATATTGCGTTAAAGGTTGGTGACGACGGTGTTGAGCAGGTTATTGCCAGTGAAGACATCCGTATTGGTGACATGCTGCGCCTGAAACCCGGCCATGCCATTCCCGCTGACGGAGTGGTGATCGAAGGCCGCAGCTCGGTTGATGAAGCCGCACTGACCGGTGAATACCTGCCGATCAGCAAGAAAGCCGGTGATCGCCTGATCGGCGGTACGTTTAACGTTGAAAGCCCGCTGCTGATGAAGGTCACCGCGACCGGCGCCGAAGCGCAGTTATCGACCATCATGCGTCTGATGGACCGCGCCCAGCAGGAAAAACCGCGCGCTGCGCTGCTGGCCGACAAAATTGCCAGCCACTTTGTTGCGGCGGTGCTGATCATCTCCAGCTCGGTCTTTACCTTCTGGTGGCTGCAAGGCGATGAACACGCCTTTTTCATCGCCCTCAGCGTGCTGGTTGTAACCTGCCCCTGCGCCCTGTCACTGGCTACGCCAACGGCTCTGACAGCCGCCACGGCCGCACTGCGCGAACGCGGATTGTTAATCAGCAAAGGCCATGTGCTGGAAGTTCTGCCACAGATTAACCGTGTGGTGTTCGATAAAACCGGCACCCTGACCCAGGGCAAATTAACCCTGGAGCAGGTCGAACCTCTGGCGGATCTGGATGAAGCTCAGCTGCTGACCCTGATCGCCGGCCTTGAGAAACACTCAACCCATCCGATTGCCCGTGCCTTCCGCACCATCAAAGCGGCTGCCGTAGAGAACACAGAACAAACCGCCGGCCAGGGCATCAGCGGCCAGTGGAACGGGCACACTCTGCGCTTTGGCCGCGCCGATTATGCCTGGCCAGCTGCCCCCCTGACGGAGCCCGACAACAAGGCCGCTGGCCAGTGGCTGCTGCTCGCCAGTGATCAGCAACCGCTGGCCTGGGTGCGCCTGAATGACAGCCTGCGCCGCAACGCCGCGTCGATTGTCAGCGGACTTCAACAACGCGGTATCGCCGTGTCTCTGCTGACCGGCGACCCCGGCGCATCCGGTCAGGTGGTGGCGGATGCACTGGCCATTACCGACCTGCAGACCGGCGTCTCGCCAGAACAGAAACTGGCCGCAGTGCGCGCCTGGCAGCAGGCCGGTGAGCGGGTCATGATGGTCGGCGACGGCATTAACGATGTGCCGGTACTGGCCGGTGCTGATATTGCTCTGGCCGTTAACGAAGCCACCGATCTGGCTAAGACCAACGCCGATGCCATGCTTACCAACGGTCGTCTGGAAACCTTACTGACCGCTCTGGATGGTGCCACCAAGACACGCCGTATTATTGCTCAGAACATCGGCTGGGCTTTGCTGTACAATCTCATCGCATTACCGGTGGCAGCGGCAGGTTTTGTTCCGCCCTGGGCCGCTGCGATTGGCATGTCATTCAGTTCGTTACTGGTGGTCACCAACGCCCTGCGCCTGAATCGCCTGCCGGCTCCTGACTCCTCTGAGGTTTGATCGATGGATATCATTTACATCCTGGTACCGCTGTCTTTACTGCTGATCGGCATTGCCGTGCTGATCTTTTTCTGGGCGGTGAAGAGCGGCCAGTTTGAAGACATGGAATCCCCCGCCCACCGCATTCTGTTTGATGACGATGAGCCGATAAATCGCCGTCAGGACGACAGTGATCAAACCCCTTCTGACAAGCCATGATTGAGCCCCTGTCGCTGCTGACCGCCTTTCTGCTGGGGTTGTTTGGTTCCAGCCACTGTTTGGTGATGTGCGGTGGTATTGCTGCGGCTATTGGCAGCAGCGCCGGAACTCAGCGTGTCCGGGTGACGCTGCTGTTTAACACCGGGCGCATACTGAGCTACAGCATCGCCGGGCTGATAGTCGCCAGCGCAGGTCTGTGGCTGCAGAGCCAGCACCAGTGGCTGATGCTGATCTTGCGGACACTGGCCGCGCTGATGCTGATACTGATGGGGCTCTATATTGCCCGCTGGTCACTGATGCTGACCCGTATTGAGCAACTGGGCCAGGGAATCTGGAAATACCTGCAGCCTCTGACCCGCCGTTTTATGCAATCTCCGCGTGCGATAGATCGTCTGTGGCTGGGCATGCTCTGGGGCTGGTTGCCCTGCGGCCTGATTTACAGCACGCTGAGCTGGGTTGCCGCAAATGGCCAGCCTTTGCTGGGAGCCGCCGCGATGTTCGCCTTTGGTCTGGGTACCCTGCCAGCCCTGTTTGCCAGCACACTGGCGGCCAATGTACTGACGCCGTTTCTGAGCAACAACCGCGTGCGTCAGGTTGCCGGGGGATTACTGATCGGATTTGGTTTGTGGACGGCAGCATCGGTCTGGTTACTTTCTTGACAGATCGCGCGCTAATGCCGAACATAGCCGCAACTGCTGCACTTGTTACTTACTCCGACACCGGGGTTTCACTCAGGAATCAGTCATGAAAACGACACATGTTGCGCCTGCTCCACTGCGGGGCACTCAACCACACTGCCAGACCTGCTCACTGAATGCGTTGTGTCTGCCATTGTCCCTGAACGATTCCGATATGGAGCGCCTCGACGATATCATCCGCCGTGGCCGTCCGATCCAGAAAGGTCAGCTGCTGTTCCAGCAGGGCGAAGCGTTTCAATCCGTATTTGCCGTACGCACCGGTGCCCTGAAAACCTACACTCTGGCGAGTAACGGCGAAGAACAGATTACCGGTTTTCATCTGGCCTCTGAGCTGGTTGGTCTGGCCGGTTATGATAACGGCAACTATCCGTTAACCGCTAAAGCGCTGGAAACCACCACCGTCTGTGAAATTCCGCTGCAGCAACTCGACAGTCTGGCCGATGACCTGCCGGATCTGCGTAAGCAGCTGATGCGTACCATGGGCACCGAAATCCGTCATGATCAGAACATGATGCTGCTGCTCAGCAAGAAAAACGCCGAAGAACGCGTGGCCTCTTTCCTGATTGATATTTCCCAGCGTTATTCCCGTCGTGGTTTCTCGGCCAGTCATTTCCGCCTGCCGATGTCGCGGGTGGATATCAGTAACTATCTGGGCCTCGCGGTAGAAACCATCAGCCGCGTGTTTACCCGCTTCCAGAAAAACGGTCTGATCGAGACCCAGGGGAAAGAAGTGATTCTGCAGGACCCCGATATGCTGTATGAACTGGCCGGTCTGAATACTGAAAAAGAGTGTGCCGCTCACCCGCAAGAGTAAGCCGCTCACCCGTAAGCAAAAAAACCGGCCAGAGGCCGGTTTTTTTATGCCTGCCCTCTTATGCCTGTTTTCTGCTTATGAACACTCATGCAACGCCCTCTGGTACGGGAAATGCTTTTACCAGAATAAAGGCTGAACAGACGTTATTTTTCTGGCGCCGGTATCCAGGCTATCTATTGGCAATTGGTATAAAACCGCAGCAGATAAAATAATCTGATCTAAGATTGCAGAAACAGCGTCATTCAGCCGATATGACGTATAAGGAGGTGATCATGGGCATCTGCGCAAATGAACTGACCCGCTGGGTAATCCAGCCAACCCTGCAACGCATCGGGGTTAGTAACCCGATGGCCAGCACCCTGCTGCTGGCAACTGCGGCTCAGGAATCGGCTCTTGGATCGCACCTCAAAGCCGCCGGTCAACGGGCTCTCGGCATTTACCGCATTCACAGCCTGACCCACCGCCATGTATGGGACGCTTATCTGGCGCAACAGCCGGAACTGGCCAGCACCGTGCGCGGCCTTGCCAGCCAGCATGATTTTCTCAGTCACCCTCATGCCGAGCTGACCACCAACCTGTCTTATGCCACCGCCATTGCCTGGTTTATCTATGCCCGCAATGATGATTTTGTTCTGCCCGCCGATGCAACCGCAGAACAGCTCGCACGTCTGTGGAAGCGTTTTTACCATCCCCGCAGCGGCGTCAGTATTGAAGAGTTCTGCGCCAGCCTCGGTGCGGCCACTGCCCTGCTCGACCGTGCCGCCTGAGCAGGCGTACTTCCTCTCAAACGCTCTGAGCGACGTTCCTTTTTAACTGCCTGACCTGCGCAGGCGGTTCCTTCACCCGATGCATTCTGTTATAAAGCGGGCGCAATTATTCAGGGTGTTTTTATGATCGAATCCGCTGCCGAGCGCAAAGAGCAACTCGAGTTCAACAAACTGCAGAAACGCCTGCGCCGCAATGTCGGCAAGGCCATCGAAGACTACCGCATGATCGAAGACGGCGATAAGGTCATGGTTTGCCTGTCCGGCGGTAAAGATTCGTACACCATGCTCGACATTCTGCTGAGTCTGCAGAAAAGCGCACCGATTCACTTTGATATCGTGGCAGTGAATATGGATCAGAAACAACCCGGATTTCCTGAGCATGTACTGCCGGAATACCTGGATCAGCTCGGCATTGAGTATCATATCGTCGAAAAAGACACCTACAGCGTGGTGAAAGAAATTATTCCGGAAGGTAAAACCACCTGCAGTCTGTGCTCCCGCCTGCGTCGCGGCACCCTGTATGGCTTTGCCGAGAGTATTGGCGCCAACAAAATCGCTCTTGGTCACCATCGTGATGACATCATCGAAACCCTGTTCCTCAATATGTTCCATGGCGGCAAGCTCAAAGCTATGCCACCCAAGCTGCTGAGCGATGATCAGAAACACGTGCTGATCCGTCCGCTGGCTTATTGCAAAGAAAAAGACATCGAGAAATTTTCCCAGACACGGGGCTTCCCGATCATTCCGTGCAACCTGTGTGGCTCACAGGAAAACCTGCAACGTCAGAATATTAAGATGATGCTGGAACAGTGGGACAAAGAGCAGCCGGGACGCAGTGAGAATATCTTTGCCGCCATCTGTAATGTGGCACCGTCACAGTTAGGCGATACCCAGTTGTTTGATTTTGTCACCCTGCAGGACAAGCAGGATAAAGGCCATCTGTTTACCCGTCTGGATGTGGTTCAGATCGACTGATCTGAAGCTGATACCGGGCGCAGCCAAAAGAAAAAGGCGGTCACAGACCGCCTTGCAACAGACTGGTGACCAGCAGCTGATATTCTCCCGGCCCCTTCACAACAAGCTCCATTTTATAACGCCGGTCGGTAATAATGGATTCGGCCATTGCCGTCAGGTGACAGGCATCAGGACTCAGTTGCGGCTGTGGCATCTGCAGATGAACCTGATACTGTCCTTCCAGCTCTTCTACCCGCACCGTTGAGATCGCCTGAGTTTCACTGCCGGCAATGCCTTTACGTATCCACTGCAGATAAATGCCATGCGGGCCTTTCACATTAGTACGGACAACGCGGATGTACCCCTCTCCGGCGTCAGACTTCCACGGGCAGACCCGCTGTACCTGATCAATCCAGACCGGCATTTTATAAACGCCGGCAAAGGGCCAGGTTTCGCCTTCGGCGGCTGCTTCGTTCTGCATCCCAGCGTCGGTGGCCAAGACTGTCAACGTCAGAAAAGCCAACAGCAAAGCCATGATCGTGCGTACTGATATCATAATGATCCTCCTGCCATTAAGCCTAGCAGAGGTCAGCTTTCATGCTGTTTCAGAAGGCAGATACATCAGGCGGAGAAAACGGCCTGATTACTGCCGCCGGCATCCCATTCAGGGCGCTGGTAAGACACGCTGAGGATGTAAAACGTTTCTTCTCCTTTCGGCAGGCGTACGGTCACTTCATCATCGACACGTTTTCCCAGTAATCCCCGCGCCAACGGCGCATCAACGCTGATATAGCCGCGTTTGAGATCAATTTCATCCTCGCCCACCAGACGGTAGCGATGGATTTCAGCATCATCGTCTTCAAGTTCCAGCCAGGCGCCAAAAAAGACTTTCTGCGGATCAGCCGGCAGACGATCGACCACCGTCAGAATCTCCAAACGCTTCAGCAGGAAACGGACGCGACTGTCGATCTGGCGTAATCGGCGTTTACCATAGATGTATTCCGCATTTTCCGAGCGATCCCCCAGCTTGGCGGCATCTGAAACTTCCTGCGTCACTTTTGGACGCTCAGTGCGCCACAGGTAATCATATTCCCGGCGTAAGGCCTGCTCCCCTTCTGGGGTAATCAGATGGCTGCGTTTCGGCAGCGGCTTTTTTTCCTTCTCACTCATAAACAACGGCCTGTACCAAAAGATTTCATGGTTTCGCAACACAGTCATGTCAGGGTGTCAGCATGGGCATGCCTGAACAACAACGTACAGCATTCCTCCAGAACCGGGAAAACCGGCACAAACATCCGGATGATGATGCAGAATGATCAAACGCAGTTTTAAAATGATGACCGGTATTCTGCTGTTGCTGCTGGGAATTATTATTACGCCAATGCCGATTCCGCTTGGCATTATCCTGATCATTCTGGGCCTGTCTATGCTGGTATCGACTATCCCCAGAGTGCGCACATTTCTGCAGTTTCTGCGCCGTCGTTATCACGTGTTTTCGCACAAGCTGAACAGCATTAAACATCGCCTGCCGGCATTTGCGCGCCAGCTGATTGAAGATACCGACCCGGACCAGCCCTGAGGCCTCCCCTGTAAACCACCCTGTGCTAGCATAAGAGCATGAACTCAGATGCCCTCTCTTCTCTGGCGGCCAGTGACAGCGCCACCGACGACTTCGCTCCTCTGCTCGAACTGCTGAACCTGTATCTGGCCGACGGCCAGAGCCACACTGAATACGATGTGCTGTGCTGGCTGCAGGCGTCCGAACAGGGAGTCTTCCGCGCCGATGCCCTGCGCGATTCACTCACCATGTTTCGCAGCCATTTTATTCTGATGCATTGCCTCTACCGTCTGCAGCAGCAATGGGCTGCTGAACAAACTGCCCTGCTGGAAATCAGCGCACTCAGAATTTGCCGCTCACCCTGGCCGGATAACGCCCACAACCGTGGACTGACAGAACATAGTCCGCTGGCACAGTATTACCTCGACCTCAGCCAGCTGAATACCGCTCAGGAAGAGGTGGATGATCTGCTGCGCAGCTTCTGGCAGAAAATGCTGCAGCCGGAACAGGAGGATCAGGACATTGCTGAACTGGAACTCAGTAAGCCCGTGACAGGGGCAGAGATTCGATTACAATATCGTCGTCTGGCGATGCAACACCATCCCGACCGCGGTGGTGATGAAAACCGCTTCCGCACCATTCAGGCTGCCTTTCAACGACTCAAGCACCGGTATTCATGATTAAATTTTCTTTCCCGCTCATTCTCTTCACGCTGCTTTTCTCTGCCTCGGTACGCGCTCAGCTGGTGATACTGCAATATCACCATGTGTCGACCGACACTCCCGCGTCGACCAGTATCAGTCCGGAAGGTTTTGCCAGCCATCTGCAGTTGCTGGAGCAGGAAAATATGCATGTGATTGATCTTGGCCAGGCGCTGGCCAAGATTCGCGCAGGTGAGTCCTTACCGGAAAAATCCGTCGCCATTACTTTCGATGATGCCTACCGCTCGGTGTATGAAAACGCTTATCCATTGCTGAAACAGCGCCAGTGGCCGTTTACCGTATTTGTAAATACCAATGCCGTAGATGAACAGCATGGCGTAGTGATGGACTGGCAGCAGCTGAAAGAACTGCAGGATAACGGCGCTCTGATTGCCAACCACAGTGCGGATCATCCTTATCTGATTGAGCGCCCGGATGGCATGACACTGGATGCCTGGCTGACACAGGAAGTGGCTAAGCCGGAAGCGCGCCTGCAAAAAGAGCTGGGCACCAGTCATAAACTGCTGGCCTACCCGTATGGCGAATTTGATCTGGAGATTATCGATTGGCTGGCAGCGAACGGTTACCTTGCTTTTGGTCAGCAATCCGGACCGGTAGGCCCCATGTCTCATCCGCAGGCTCTGCCGCGCTTCCCGGCCTCCGGTATTTATGCCAACGTCAAAACCCTGAAAACCAAGCTGTATACCCTTGCCCTGCCGGTGCCGCCAACCCAGCTGATCGAACCCGTGCTGGCCGCAGAGAATCCGCCAACCCTGGCCATTCATTTCCCGGAAGTGGATTTGCGTCCGCGCCAGATCCAGTGTTTTGCCAGCGGTGAAGGCGCTATCAGCACACAAACCGAAGCAACCAATGGCATGGTCAATCTGGTTGCCCGTGCAGAAAAAGCGATCCGCGGTGGCCGCAGCCGTTACAACTGTACCGCCCCCAGCGTACGTCATCCGGGTTGGTATTACTGGTATTCGCAGTTATGGATTAACAGCGCAGTGAAATCGCGCTGACAGGCCCTAGAGCAAACGGCGCGACAGCTGATTTAACTGTTGNNGCGCCAGATCCAGTGTTTTGCCAGTGGTGAAGGTGCAATCAGCACTCAGACAGAAGCCGATAACGGCGTGGTCAACCTGACCGCCCGTGCAGAAAACCCTATTCGTGGCGGCCGCAGCCGTTACAACTGTACCNNNNTTTAGCCCGCTAATATCAGTCCTCACTCCTTGTTCTGAGAAAAACTGGCTCTCAGCAGGCCGGATTTACTTAGTGTCGACAGGCCCTAGAGCAAACAGCGCGACAGCTGATTTAACTGTTGCTCGCGCTGCTTCCAGTCCGGCAGACACTGAGTCATCAGCGCTTTAAAGCCCGCGCCATGATCAAAGTGGCGCAGATGACACAACTCATGCACCACCACCAACTCCATCAGCTCCGTTGGCAGCTGCATTAACGCCAGGTTCAGATTGATATAACCGCGCTGCGACAGACTGCCCCAGCGGGTACGCATCTTTTTAATGCGCAGCTGCGGGCGGCGCACATCAAACTGGCTGAAGAACGGCCACCAGCGTTCGATCATCTGCGGATATTCATGCCGTGCCTGCCCGCGCAGCCAGTTATCCAGTGCCTGCTGCGTCTGCGCCGGCGTCCAGCCCTCTGGTACCCAGACCGCCTGTTCGGCGACCATAAATTCATCCAGCGCACTGCTTTTAAACGGTAATTCGCGTCCGCGGATCAGGACACTTTGCCGGGCTTCCTGCTGTCGTGCCAGCACCTCGCTGCGACGCTTCAGCAGCCAGTCATGATTGGCATTCACAAACGCCAGCACCTCCGCCTTCGGATAACCCAGCGGGATGCGCAGATCTACCTCACCCTCGGCATTCACCAGCATACGCATGCTCTTACGCCGCATAGCTGAGAGATGTACAGCGACCTGCTCGCCGCCAACAGTCAGCCAGAATTGTTGTTTGTAAGATTTCCGCACGGTCTCAAGCCTGTTAGGATTAGCGCCAAATTCAGGAGTAGCGTATGTCCGACCTCAATAGTATCCCATCCCTTAATGAAGACGAACTGGAAACCCTGGGCGTACTGCTCGAAGACGAAGCCGAACGCCAGGACAGTTTCGATTTTTTCGCCGTACACGGCCTGATTACCGCGTTAATCGCAGGCCCGGTAGAGTTCAGTGTTCAACAGGTGTGGGACTGCGCCTTTGATGAACAGCTGGGTTTCAGCAAAGCGGAGAAAGAACAGGTAAATGCCCTGTTCCTGAAGCTCGCCAAAGAGATTCAGGCATGGCTCGACTCCGGCCAGGATTTTCCGGTTCCGGCCGACCTGACACTGGTTGACGAAGAAGAAGAGCCGCCACTGGAAAGCTGGGCCATGGGCTTTATGACCGGTGTGCTGCTGCAGGAAGAACAATGGTACGCGCGCGATGAAGAAACCGTTGCCCAGCACCTGTTCCCGATCATGTATGCCTCGGGTCTGTTTATGGACGAGCCGGAAATGGAAGACATCGACGACGACATCGACCTGTCGAATCAGATGTGCAGCAATATTCCTGCGGCCGTTGTTGAGCTGTATCTGCTGCTGCACGCCGAGAATTAATCCGGCGCTCAAGAGCAGGTATAAAAAAGCCCGGATTTAACCGGGCTTTTTTATGTGTCCGAATAATCAGGGCATCAGGCCCCGGCTTTACGCACCCAGACTTCCACCCGGCGGTTTTTATTACGTCCTTCCATACCATTAACGGAAGCAACCGGCAGGTTTTCGCCGTAACCAACGGAATTTTTCGGATAAATACCGTAACGTACCAGCTCACGACGTACGGCCATGGCGCGCAATTTGGACAATAATTGCGACCGTTTTTCGGTTTTCTTTTTATCACCAAAACCAATCAGCACAACTTCAGCCGAACCGTTAGCGTGCAGAAAATCAGCCAGACGCTCAAGATCCTTCAGGGCTTTATTATCCAGCTTGGCACTGCCTTCCTGAAAGCGGAAGTTAATGGTCAGACGCTTGGCATCGGAAGTCAGCTGGCGGAAATCTTCAGGCAATTCATTGTAAAACTCCGGAATAACGGCTTTTAATTCCTGTGAAATAAAGCCGGTATCGGCAACGATTTTCTGGCCCGCATCCTGTAACGCGAAATCAATAAATTCTTTTACATACTCATTAGCCGGTTCGTCGTCGGTGTACATAAAGAGACGACGTGCCAGAGCATAGTCTTCAGTTGCTACCGTCAGTTTATTCGGCAGTAACGACTTAGCGCTGCCATCGGATACCGACAAAAGGCGTGCTGAGCGCACGGAAGACAGCCCGACAAAACCAATACCGGCGGCATCTGCTGCAACCCGGTCGGATAACTCCGCATTGGATTCAAAACGTTCGGCACCGGCGAGTAACGTACGGTCGCCTAATACCATGCCGCTGAAGCTGTCCCAGGTGCCGGACTTGTCATCACGGGCATACACATGAATCGGGCCGGGTTTACCACCGACCTCTGACCAGTCGCTGTAACCGCCGGAAAATATTTCCGCAATTTCTTCAACGCTCAGATCGCTGACCGGATTATCGGGATGAACAATAATTGCCAGGCCGTCAATACCAATAATATGCTCGCTGCCCGGACTGCGCATATTCGCCAGCGGCTGCAGCAGGTTGAATTCTTTATCTTTAATCGGGCGGGATGCCGCAGCAATATCGGCACTGCCTGCTGCCAGGCCTTTAAAACCGGTACCGGAGCCGTGTGCTGCAATTTTTACCGTTACACGGGTACGGGTCGCCGGGTAAAAACCGCTGACTTCGACCTCATTTTCAATGCCTGAGTTTTGCACCTCAATATTTTCAGCGCCCTTTTCCTGCAACCAGGCTTTTACCAGATTAGGGGCAAGTTCGGCACCGATGGTGTTCGATCCCTGTACAGAGAAAAGGTTAATGTCACCATCAACAGGTAACCCTGTAAAAGGAGCAACCTGCCCGGCATTAACCGCTGCAGCAAAAATAAAAGTCAGTACTGAAAGAGAGAAATTGCGCCAGAAATTCATAGGAGTTACTTCTGAGTTTAAATTTGGGCGCGATTGTATGACGCTTTTATGACAATGCAATGACAAATAGCATGAGTTGCAGAACAGCCACCAGCAGTATCCAACAGAAACGGTTACTGCCCGGTAGCAATATCGTGAATATGGGACGGCCGGGAGCTGAGATAAGGCTCTTTAGCCACCATTTTGCGCATATTTTTCAAGGTGTAGTATGGTGAATCCACCACCATACTGTTCGCCAGCCAAGCAGGAATTCCGCCCGCCGGATCGGCGTGGACCTGATAGATCACGGTCACCCAGCCATCGTCCTCAGGGCGGAACTCCCAGAATCCTTTCATATCCTTGATGCGCACCAGATCATCACTGGCAGGAAATACGTCGTTACGCACCTGCATATCAATATGTACCGTTCCGCTCACCTCATCCTGACTAAGGACACTGTAAACAACACTATCACGGTCTTTTACTGGCCACGGGGCTTCAGTAACCATGTAAAACAAGCGTTCATGCTCAGAAATCTGCTCAATGACTTCAAGGGCACGGCAGTGGTGAATCCACTCTGGGCCGGATTTATTATCTTCGATCAATGCGACCAGTGCCGACAAGGTAGTCTGTAAACGCATTTCCCCCCGGAACTCACGCAGGTCAGACTGTTCAGCTTCACGGGTGAACACCCGGATCTGACGCTTATCGTCTTCTTTGGCTAACTCCCAGCCAGCCAGGCAAACCTGCGCCATCATCAGAGACATCATCACCAGCAAACGAACGGTCAAACACATAAACAAGATCCTGCTATTTATCATTACAGGCGGAGCATGCCTGCAGTTTTATGGTCCCAGTAGGTGTACTTCAGCCAAAATAGCGGCCTGGTGTCGGCAGAAATGCTGCAAAAACAGGAACTGAGTAGAAGGACATGATGCCCTGTGGCCAGCTGCGGTCAATGACCGCCCTGACACTGAGGGGATGGCGGAACGGTCGCATCCTGCCATTCCTGCGGAGAATAAAGATGCAAAGCCAGAGCGTGTACCGGCCCGGCCAGTTCTTCAGCCAGCAACTGATACACACGCTGATGGCGGGCCACCGGGCGCTTACCATCAAACTCCGCACTGACCACAACCAGCTTGAAATGTGATTCGGTCGCAGGCCCGGCATGCATGTGGCTTTCGTTCAGGATATCGAGGTGCAGAGGAGATAAAACGGCGAGTTTAGCAGCGATGGAATCAGCAGTGTTCATAATCAGCCCATAAGAAAAATGACAATAATGGCTACTATAAAACAACCACCGACAGTTGCACAAAACCTATGTAAACATATACAGTACCGGACTGAATTTGAACCACCAGACGGAAGCTAATCATGCAGGATATCGATACCACCAGCACCCAATCTCTTGTTGACCGTTACTACGAAGAAGAGAAAGCAAAACGTGAACGCGAACAGACTCTGGCCGCCTTCACCATGCGCCTGGACGCCAACGATCTGGCCATGCTTAACGTTATTGCCCGCCGCTTCCGTAAAAACCGCGATGAAATTGCTCAGGAAGTGCTGTCCAACGCACTGATCGATCTGTTTGCCCGCCTTGATGCCAGCGAACGCAAACTGCTGGCCCGTGATGCCGACGAAGCTGCCCGCTCGCTGGCCGATGAAATCGCCGAAGAAAATGGCATTCACAGCGTTGAGATTAAAACCGGTGTCTGGGCCAACCATGACCGTCAGATCACCAAGATCGAACGCAAAAAAGCCAAAATGCAGGAATCCGGTAACCGTGCGCAAAACAACAGTACCGATAACGATGATTCGGATGCTGATGATGAAGCCGCACAGGCTGACGCTCAGACCAGTAATCAGCCAATGACGGCACAGAACGACAGCACTCCGGCCGAAAGCATGACAACTGAGCAGGAAAGCTCTGATCAGAGTGCAGAAGAAACGGTCGAACAGAAAGAAGAAAATCAGCCAATGTCGATGTTCGGCAGCTGATCAGTACAGAAGCCAGAGCTGCCCAGCAGCTCTGGTGTACGTTAGATGACCCTGTCCGGGTCAGGACGAAAGCGTCAATCAGGGCAGCTATTTACGCCACAGACGCAACTCGCGAAACTCGCCCGGTCCCGCTTCCACCCAGACCACCTCGGCCTGATCTGAAAAAACAAACTTATTACCGAGCAGAAAGCCTGCCCGCCGCCGACCGGACACCGTTGCCGAGGCCTGCCGCCCCTGCTTCTTGGCACTCCGGGCAAAATCTTCTGGTAAGACATCCATAGTTGTCTCCAATCCGATCAATTTCACCTTGCCGAATGGGGTTAAAGTAACCCGCAATTATGACAGTCCAGTGTCGGAGATTTTCACCGGTAACGCAGTAATCGGTCATACTCAGGCCACTGCGTACAAGTGAGCAGTTGCTCTCCACTGGCCTTGCTTTACAATGTGCCGCCCTTTTAATCACTCGTCAATTGGAAAGCGTCACTATGGCAATTCAATGGTTCCCAGGGCACATGAACAAAGCCCGCAAGAAAATCAGCGAAGCGATGCCGGACATCGATATCGTGGTCGAAGTTCTTGACGCCCGCCTGCCCTACTCCAGCACCAACCCGATGGTTGATGAGCTGCGTCGTGATAAAACCTGCATCAAAGTACTGAATAAGGCCGATCTGGCAGACCCTGAGGTCACTCAGCAATGGGTCGAATACTTTGGCAAGCAGCACAATACCCAAGCCATTCCGCTGGTTGCGGAAGACCGTAATCAGGTTAAAAAGCTGATTGCGCTGTGTAAAAAACTGGGAGCAGCACGGCTGGAGAAAAAGCTCTCCGTGCGGGTGATGATTATGGGCATTCCCAATGTCGGCAAGTCCACCCTGATCAACGCACTGGCCGGACGCTATATCGCCAAAACCGGTAACGAGCCGGCGGTGACCAAAGCCAACCAGATGATCGATCTGAAAAACGGCATCGTGCTGTCCGACACTCCGGGGATTCTCTGGCCCAAGTTTGAGAACGAACACAGCGGCTATCGTCTGGCCGCCAGTGGCGCGGTCAAAGACACGGCGATGGAATACACCGACGTTGCCACCTATGCCCTGGGTTATCTGCTTGATCAGTACGCCACCGAGTTGTCAGCCCGTTTCCGCTTTAAGGAATTACCGGCCAGCGCAGCCGACGCACTGAACACCATTGCCGCCAAGCGCGGTTGCCTGAAGCCCGGCGGTATTGCCGATCTGCATAAAGCGGCGGAATTATGTCTGCATGAACTGCGGGCGGGGAAAATAGGCCGGATCACGCTGGAAAACCCGGCCATTGTCGAAGCGGAGCTGGCGGAGATTGAAGAACGCCGGCTGGAAGCGCTCAGGCTTCTGGACGAATCGCCTGATACACCTGCGTAAAAGTCTGCCACTGAGGGTCTTCATCGGCCACCACCTCAATCGGGTACAAGCCCTCTCCGGTGGGAATGCGGTCAAGACCTTCTTTTAACAGCTCAATATCTTTGCAGTAGATAATCCACTGGCACACCCCGTCATGGGTAATCACCATAGTGACCAGTGCATTTTCTGCCGGTTCAAGATGTTGCTGCAGGTGCTCACCGAAGGTCAGGATTTTGCTTTGTTCAGCCAGACCGGGAAAGCCGGTGCTGTCATCGACGCTGCCGGCGTTCCAGGCAATCTGCACGCACAACGGATAGCTTTCCGATTGGCGGGCAAGCTCCCAGTCTTCGCGGTACTGAATACTGATGGGCTTGTCATTCAGACTACCGGTAGCCCTGACCCAACGGTTGTTCGCCAGCATGGCTTATTCCTTTTTGTTTGGTTGCATTCAGACTAATAGAAATCGGTGCAAATGCCAAAAAGTCATTGCCATACAAGCCCCGTCAGAGCAGGTTTAACGGCAGCTTCAGGTAAGACACACCATTATCTTCCGCCTGCGGAAACGCCCCGGCGCGGATATTCACCTGCAGCGATGGCAGAATCAGCCGCGGCATATCCAGCCCGGCATCACGTTCCGTGCGCATTGTGATAAAGGAAGCTTCACTGACACCGGCTTTTACATGGATATTTGCCGCCCGCTGCTCCGCAACGGTTACGGCCGAGCAAACCGGCCGCTCAGACGGCGGATAGTCATGGCATAAATGCAGTACAGTCTCTTCCGGTAAGGCCAGTAAACGCTGTACCGACTTATATAAAGTCGCAGCATCACCACCGGGGAAATCACAGCGGGCCGTACCGACATCCGGCATAAACAGAGTATCGCCGACAAACACATCGCGCTGATTCACCTGATAGCTGACACAGGCCGGGGTGTGTCCCGGAGTGGCCATTACATCAATGCGGCTGTCGCCAAGCTGCAGGCTATCCCCATCACTGACCAGCAGGTCAAACTGATGGCCATCGGCGATAAAGCCCTCCCCCTCATTGAAGATCTTCTTAAAGGTGCCCTGTACCTGACAGATCGCGGCACCGATAACGATGCGCGCACCGCTTTGGCTGCGGATGTAATCCGCCGCGGTCAGGTGGTCGGCATGGGCATGGGTTTCCAGTACATAATCCAGCGTCAGAGACTGCTCCCTGACCTCGGCGAGAATGGCGTCAATAAAAGCCGTACTGGTACGTCCGGATTTCTGATCAAAGTCCAGTACCGGGTCGATAATGGCCGCACGGGCAGTACTTTTATCGACCAGCAGATGGGTAAAGGTGAAAGTATCTTCGTGGAAAAATGTCTCGATGCTGATCACTGCGGCATCAGTTGGCTGGCGGGTCATTACGGCCTCCGGCGATAAAATTTAAAGTGATTATATTAGCATATTCTTATTTAGCAATATTTGATATACACTTTAAGGAGCGCTGTCCGGAACACACATCATGATTAATCACGACGCCCTTGATCACCACCGCCAGGATGCTGTCCGCCTGCTGAAGGCTCTGGCCAACGAGCACCGCCTGACCATTCTCTGTTGCCTGCGCCATGGTGAAATTTCGGTCAGCGAACTGATCAGCCGTCTGCCGCTGAGCCAGTCTGCCCTGTCCCAGCATCTGGCCTGGCTGCGCAGCGAGCATCTGGTGCATACCCGCCGCAGCGCCCAGAACGTCTATTATCAGCTCAGCGATGATAAAGCCGAACGCATCATCAATGTTCTGAACAGCCTTTATTGCGATATCCAGCCAGAAACAACAGCGCCAATGCCACACCGGGAGATCAATCCGCATGCACCTGACTAACACCTTCTCCGGATATCAGCGGCGCTGGCTGATGCCGGATATTACCGCCGGGCTGGTTGTCGCTGCACTGATCACACCGCAAGCCATGGCCTACGCCCTGTTGGCCGGCATGCCGCCACAGGCCGGACTTTATGCTGCGCTGCTGCCGGTACTGGCTTATGCCCTGCTGGGCAGCAGCCCGGTGTTAGCCGTTGGTCCGGTGGCTGTTATTTCTCTGATGACCTTTGAAGCCTTACATACGCTGGCAACTCCGGGCAGTGCGGATTATCTGCATATGGCCAGTGCTCTGGCATTGCTGACCGGGCTCTGGCTGCTGCTGTTTTACCTGATTGATCTGGGGCGCTGGACAACCTTTATCAGCCACTCGGTAATCTCTGCATTTACCAGCGCAACCGCCATTCTGATTGTAATCAGCCAGCTGAAATACATAACCGGTATTCCCCTTCCCGGTGGCGGCTCGCTGTGGCAAACACTGACACACCTCAGCCGTGATTACCCGCAGGCACAGGCCGGTGCGTTGCTGATGGCGCTGGCCGCGGTCACCCTGCTGTATGGCTGGCAGTGGCTGATGCCCAAAGCGACCCGCCGCCTGCCAACCTGGCTCAGCAGTCTGCTGAATAAAGCTGGTCCACTGGCGGCTGTTGCCCTGGGGATTGCCACAGTACAAACGGCGGGACTTACGATCACCACCATCGGTGAGCTTCCTGCCGGACTACCCGCACCTGCGCTGCCATCGCTGTCTGTGGAACAGTGGCAGGCATTATTACCAGCCGCTGCCATCATCGCGCTGATTGGTTATCTGTCCAGCCTGTCGGTGGCCGAGGCTCTGGCACCGCGCCAGTTATCAGACTCCGGCCACACACCCGCTCCGCGTCTGCGCACTAATCAGGAGTTACTGGCTCTTGGTATCGCTAACCTCAGCGCGGCTGTCAGCCAGGCATTTCCTGTGGCAGGCGGTTTCGGCCGCAGTGTGGTTAACCGCGCAGCCGGTGCCCGCACGCAGCTGGCTTCCGTGGTGACCGTCATACTGGTGGCACTCGTCTGTCTGTTTGCCAGCCGCTTATTTGTCGATCTGCCCTATGCTGTACTGGCCGTGATTATTGTCAGTGCAGTCTTGCCGCTGATCAGTTTCAGTGACGCCCGCCGTGCCTGGCGCTTCCAGAGAAGTGATGGTCTGGTATGGCTGATAACATTTATCGCCGTACTGGCTGCCGGCGCGGTGGATGGCATCCTGCTCGGCATGGTGCTCTCTCTGGCACTGTATCTTCGCCGCTCCAGCGAACCACACATTGCCGAAATCGGCCGGGTCGGAGACAGCGATCATTTCCGTAACGTCAAACGCCATCAGGTTATTACCTGTCCGCAGGTGCTGATGATCCGCGTTGATGAGAACCTGTATTTTGCCAACAGTCAGTATCTGGAGGATGTCATCTGCCAGCGCCTGCAGAGCAGTCAGGATATCCGCCACGTGGTGCTGGTCGGCAGCGCCATTAACCATATCGACTTTAGCGGTTTTGAAACCCTGCAGCATTTGCTGAACACATTACGTGCTCAGAATATTCAGCTGCATCTGGCCGAAGTCAAAGGTCCGGTGATGGATCAACTGGGTAAAACCAGCCTGCTGGACGACCTGTCTCCCGGAAAGATTTTTTTCACCGCCAGCGAAGCGTTACGCACCCTTGGCCACTGCTGATCCTTTCGGAGCAAACGATGATTAACAAAACAGATAGCAGTGCAGATCCTGCGGCAACGAAAGATTGCAGTGCTGATGATACGAACAAACAGCGCAGCGACGGCCGTTTCTATCAGGTTCAGCCACAACGGGGAGCGGCACGTTTGCGTGTGCGCTACCGTGAAGGCACGACCCGCGACTCCGGTTGCCGTCTGTGTCGCTAATCCCCCAGTAACTGCAGGTTAATTTCTCCACCACGACAGGCTATGATGCCCGGCCTGCTATGTGACGGAGCCTTTCATGATTCTGACTTACAGCCTGATTATTCTGGGTCTGTTAATTATCGCCCTGCTGGCCGGTTACGCCTGGCGCCTGACCCGTCAGGTTAAGGTTGTTGAACAACGTCAACAGGAAGAAGAAGCTCAGGCGGCCATGCAGTTGCGTAACCGCCAGCTGGAATTGCTGCAGGATATCCGTTTTATCGCCCGTGCAGTCCTCGACGAACAGTGCGAAATTACCGAAGGCGTGTTACGCATCCAATACCTGATGTCTGCGCTGGACCCCGCAGTATGGGAACAGGATGAACTGTGCACAGTACGCAGCCATTATCAGTCAACATCATCAATGCCGATTCTGGATGCTTACAAACAGCTGTCCCGTAAAGAGCAGTTCAAACTGGATCAGCAACGCTGGACACTGGAAAACGAAAACAAAACCGGTATTGAACGCGAACTGCGCTGGCTGGTCAGTTATTCTTTCCCGGCGGTTACTCTTATTCAGTAAGCGCCAGTCCGCTAACCCGTCGATAACAAAGACAAGGAAAACATCATGCGCCCTATACTATTTGCTTCTGCCCTGCTGTTCAGCGCTTTTACTCAGGCTGAGTGGACATTGCAGTCCCCCTCGACCCTCACCTTTCTGACCACCAAAAATACTCATCTGACCGAAGTACACCACTTCCGCAAAATCAGCGGCAAAGTGACCGATCAGGGGATGGCTGAGCTGAATATCGATCTGACCAGCATTGATTCCGGCATTCCGATCCGCGATGAACGCATGCAGGAATTCCTGTTTGAAACCAACAGTTTCAGCAGCGCAACCTTCAGCGCTGTCATCCCGGCCGATGCCATGAAAAAAGCGCGCGGCGGTATCAGTCAGACACTGGATCTGAAAGGTAAACTGATGCTGCATGGCAGCGAAGAAGAAATCAGCGTGCCGGTAATGATTGTTCCGGCACAGGACAAACAAGTGGTGATCACCAGCCTGCAGCCAGTACTGGTGCATGCTGACAGCTTCGCCCTGACCGCCGGTATTCAGAAACTGCGTGACATTGCCAAGCTGGAACGCATTGCCGAAGTGGTACCCGTCAGCTTCACCCTGACCTTCAGCCCGGCTCAATAAATCAGACCGGACTGCAGGCAACAATACCTGCAGTCCGTTTCAGCCTTTGGCGCGCTTCTGTGCCAGCTTCAGTAACTGCTCAATATCGGTGACAGTGTCGTTCATTGCGCTCATCACCACAGTATTCAGTGCCGACTCGATCAGCACCTCAAGGCTGCCAAAATGGTAGTCACCAATCTTGTCGGACAGATCCTGTCCCAGTTCGTTACGGAAATTCTGCACAATTCTCTGCGCGTGCTTACGATGAGGTCTGTCCTGCATGTTATGTCCTAGGGCCTGTTAACACTAATTAAACAGGCCTGTTATTGGCTAAAAATTTCTCAAACAAGGCGCTGAGAGTGTGGGATGTTCAGCACATCACTGTGCTTCACCCCTTCGGGGTTGGCACGCCAATCTGCTCCAGACAGATTGGTTACGGGTTAAGCGAGCGAACAGCAACGCAGGATGAGGGATTTTTAGCCATAACCCTTCGGGCTGAGGCCAGTTTTCCCCATTAACTTCGTCGCTCGTCATTCATTTAGCCCGCT
>NZ_DDCJ01000141.1:0-18954 GCF_002335285.1 Thalassolituus sp. UBA2009 | reverse complement strand
GGCCAGTTTTCCCCATTAACTTCGTCGTTCGTTATTCATTTAGCCCGCTACCCATCTGCCCGGAGCAGTTGGGCGCGAAGCCCGCAGGGTCAGGAACATGGATGTTCCTGACAATATCACTTCTCTCTCCTTGCTCTGAGAAAAACTGGCGCTCAGCAGGCCGGATTCACTGAGTATTAACAGGCCCTAGCAGTCCATAGACTGAGTGGCGGGCTGAATAATCAGCGGATCGGGCGTCAGATCAAGCGAGGTCGATTTATTCGTGTAATCCAGCTGATTCAGCACATGGCGCATGGTATTCAGCCGCGCACGCTTTTTGTCGTCCGAGCGCACCACCGTCCAGGGCGCATCCAGATGATTGGTGTAATAAAACATGGCTTCTTTGGCTTCGGTGTAATCATCCCATTTATCCAGTGATGCCAGATCAATCGGGCTGAGTTTCCATTGCTTTAACGGGTCAACCTGACGACTCTGGAAACGGCGCAACTGCTCCTGACGACTAACGGAAAACCAGAATTTGATCAGATGAATTCCCGAGCGTACAAACATGCGCTCAAGCTCGGGCACCTCGCGCATAAACTCCATATATTCGGTATTACTGCAAAAGCCCATCACCCGTTCCACACCTGCACGGTTATACCAGGAGCGGTCGAACATCACGATTTCCCCCGCCGCCGGCAGATGCTGCACATAGCGCTGGAAATACCACTGGGTACGTTCGCTGTCGCTGGGTTTTTCCAACGCCACGACATGGGCGCCACGCGGATTCATATGTTCCATAAAGCGCTTGATGGTGCCACCTTTGCCGGCCGCATCGCGCCCTTCAAACAACACGACGACTTTTTGCCCGGTTTCCTTTACCCAGCTCTGCATTTTTAACAGTTCAATCTGCAGGCTTTGCTTTTCCTGCTCGTAGCGTTCGCGGGTCATGCGCTCGCCGTACGGTAAATGCAGGGTTTTTTCCGGTTCTGCCGGAGGGGTTTTATCGGCAGGTGTTTTATCCACGGGAAGTATCAGAGGATATGGGTGAGAAGCGGAATCGGACATGACACCTCCGGTCGGTTTAAAACAAGACTTTAACCGAAGCAGTGAACCGGTATTTGATACCCGTCACTGTTCGGCACTGACAAAGCAATCGCGGCCATTACGTTTGGCCTGGTAGAGATAGCTGTCGAGATGATCAATGATCTGCCCCAGCTCCAGATTCTGATGCGGACGCGGGGTAACAGAAACAAAGCTGCCCGAAGCCGTCATCGGCACCGGTTGTTGCAGATCATTGTGTACGCTCATCGAACGAATGGCCTGTTGCACCCGCTCAACCACGGCGCGCAACTGGTCAGGCTGGCAACCTGGCAACAGTACAGCAAACTCTTCGCCGCCCAAACGGCCGATATGATCGGTCGGACGCATCACACTCTTCAGTGTCCGGCACAGCATTTTCAGCGCCCGGTCTCCGGTGCCATGACCATGAACATCATTCACCCGCTTAAAGTGATCAAGATCGAGCAATATCATGGCAAAAACATGGTACTGACGCTGACCCCGCGCCCATTCACGCTGATAAGCCCGCTCAAAACCACGGCGGTTTTCAGCACCGGTTAAAGGGTCGGTCAGAGCCAGCCGAGCCTGCTCTTCCGACTGCTTAACCATCATCAGGCAGGCGGCAATCACCGCCGCCAGATGCTGCATAAAATCGGTGGCCATACCGCCCTGAAAGCGTGCCGGACTGGTCGAGTACAGGCGTAACTGCCCCAGATACACATCGTTGCGCAACAAAGGTAAGGCCAGACCACTCTGCCAGGGAGGCGGTGGCGCAATCGGGGCAGCATCAATAATAGGAACACGGCTCTGAAATTCGAGCTGATTCAGCAGCACCCCCTGCTCCAGATCGAGAGACTGCAGCATTGCAGCTTTTAACTCACCGTCGGGATCACACACTTTGAGGGTTGCAGCATCCAGGTCGAACTGAGCAGGCAGACCATCAAGCAACAGGGTAAGAAAATCAAACCAGGTCTGGCAGGACAGTAACTGCAGCTCAAACGCCTGCAGGCGGCGCAGCAGCGCTTCATTGCGCCGGGCGTTATCCAGTAATTCCTGTAAATCCACTCAGTTACAGCTCCTTTTCCGTCCAGAGCAGTATAGTTGCTTCCTGTCATTTCGCGCTCGCTGCGCCGCGCTGCAGATATAAACAGAAACATTTGCTAAACTGCCGCGCTTTCCATAACCAGTACCGCCATGAAGCCATCGGTTTTGATCTTCGACTCCGGCGTCGGAGGACTCAGCATTCTCAGTGAAGTGCGACAGCTGTTACCGCACCTGTCGCTGCATTATCTGATGGATAACGAAGCATTTCCTTACGGTCTGAAAACCGATGAAGAACTGATCCCCCGTGTGCTTCAGGTCTGTACAAGCGCGGTACGGGAGTTAAAACCCGACCTGCTGATCATCGCCTGTAACACGGCCAGTACGCTGGCTCTGCCTCAGCTGCGACAACAGCTCGATATTCCAGTCGTTGGGGTTGTACCGGCCATTAAAGTGGCCGCGGCTCTTGCAGCAGAACAGGCCGCGGAGCAGACAGACAACACCACAGCCGGTTGCCATATCGGCCTGCTGGCCACTCCGGCAACCGTGAACCGGACGTACACCGATGATCTGATCCGTGATTTCGCCGGACACTGCAATGTGCGCCGCTTCGGCAGCAAAGAACTGGTGCAGTGGGCCGAAGACTGGATCACTCACCAGCAACCGCCGCAGGATCTGTTCACTCACCTGGATCAATGGCTCAGACAACCCGAACCGCTGACCCATGTGGTTCTTGGCTGCACGCATTTTCCGTTACTGAAAGCACAGCTGCAGCAGCTGTGGCCCAACGTCTGCTGGGTTGACTCTGGTGCAGCCATCGCCCGCCGTGTGGCTGACCTGTTGCCGGCCGGCACAGCGGCGGACGGTAATGGTTTTCTGCAGTGTTTCTGGACGGATATAGCCAAAGAACCGGGCGGCGCGATCCGTTATCTCGAAGCGCTCGGCCAGTTAAGTCGCTGCGCTGTGTTACCGGCAGATAATTTCTTATACAAAAACCAGTTTGTATAAGTTTTATAAAATTGAGTAAAATGCTCAGGTATTTAAATTAACAACGGTATAGACATGTCAAATCTCGAATCCCTGTACCAACAGGTACTGGCGGAACTGGGCGAAAACGTTGAGCGTGAAGGCCTTCTGGATACGCCAAAGCGCGCCGCCAAGGCAATGCAATTCCTCACCAGCGGTTACACCACCGACCTGCACGAAGTGGTCAACAAAGCTGTTTTCACCAGCGACAACGATGAGATGGTGGTGGTTCAGGGCATCGAGTTTTATTCCCTGTGTGAACACCACATGCTGCCGTTTATCGGCCGCTGCCATATTGGCTACCTGCCTTCTGGCAAAGTTCTGGGCTTGTCAAAGTTTGCCCGTATTGTCGACATGTTCGGCCGTCGTCTGCAGATTCAGGAAAACATGACCAAGCAAATTGCAGAAGCCGTGGAAGAAGTAACCGGTTGCCGCGGCGTTGGTGTGATCGTCGAAGCGCAGCACATGTGCATGATGATGCGCGGTGTGCAGAAACAGAATTCGATGATGCGTACTTCAGTGATGAAGGGCGACTTCCGTTCAAACGCAGCAACCCGTGACGAATTTATGCGCTTGATTGGCCTCTGATAATCCCGTTTACTCAGGCCATGATGAATTAAGGGGAAATCATGCCGGAGCAAGCGTGGTGGATATGGCCGCTGCTGCTGTACACCTTTGGAGTACTGGCAGCCATTGATGCCCTGTGGCAGGGAAGAACGTCTCAGGGCACCATTGCCTGGGTACTGGGCTTATTGCTGATGCCTCTGGTTACCCTGCCCCTTTACGCGTTCTTTGGCAGCCGCCGCTTTCACGGTTATCTGCGCGCCCGCCGCCATGGTGACCACAGTCTGAGTTTTATTGCTGATCAGGTTCAGGCGGGACTTGAACACTTTGCCCTGCCCCCTGGTCACCTTACACGCCCTCTTTATCCTCTTTTCCGCCTGCCACAAATTGCCGGCAATCAGTGCCGGTTATTAACGGATGGAGAAACCACCTTCAGCACCATGTTCCGGCGTATTGCCGAAGCCAGGCGTTATATTTGCGTACAGTTTTATATTCTGCGCGACGACGATACCGGTCAGGAACTGGCCCGCCTGTTATGCCAACAGGCCCGTTCCGGTGTTGCGACCTATCTTCTGTACGATGAAATTGGCAGTCGCAGCCTGGGCCGGCATTTTCTGAAACCTCTGGAAGATGCCGGCGTACGGGTGTCACGCTTTAATCCGCTGCAACTGCGTAACCGGACTCAACTGAATTTCCGTAATCACCGTAAACTGGTGATCTGCGACGGCGAATATGCCTACGTTGGTGGCTATAACGTCGGTAATGAGTACCGTGGCAACAGTCAGAAAGACGGCTTCTGGCGCGACACCCATGTCGAAATCCATGGTCCGGCAGCACTCAGTTTTCAGTTATCCTTTACCGAAGACTGGCACTGGGCCACTCAATATATCCCAACCATTGAATGGAACAGCAGCCCGGCGACCGGTGATAACAATGTGATGTGCATTGCCTCTGGCCCCGCCGATGAAACCGAAAGTGCCAGCCTGTATTTCACTCACCTGATTCACAGCGCACAGGAACGCTGCTGGCTGGTCAGCCCCTATTTTGTGCCGGACCAGAATCTGGTCAGCGCCCTGCAACTGGCTGGTCTGCGCGGTATTGATATCCGCATTCTGGTGCCGGAAAAAAGCGACAGCTGGCTGGTACAACAGGCCATGCGCGGTTATATCCAATCCCTCAGCCGCTGCAACGTGCGCTTTTTTACCTATAAAAAAGGCTTCCTGCATCAGAAAGTACTGCTGATCGACAATGAATGGAGCAGTATCGGCAGTGCCAACCTCGACAACCGTTCCCTGCGGATTAATTTTGAAATCGGCGCGCTGATCCAGAGCCGGAGTTTTGCCAGCGATGTTGAAAGCATGCTGCAACTTGATTTCGACCATTCTGAACCAACGCAAATAAGCCAACACTGGTGGCCCGTGCTGCTGGCCAAAACAAGCCGCTTACTCGCACCTTTGCTTTAACCGCCAACCACAGTTTGATGAATTAATTATGACAATCATTGCCCCGGCATGCTCAGGGGCATAGAGTGAAGGCATAACAATAAGAAACCAGAGGGATCGCCATGGTTAATCTGTTATTCCGCAAAGCACTCAAACACCCGCTCGTATCGGCTCTGCAACCCGCTCTGCTGATCTCTTTGCTCGCACTGAGCGCAACCAGCCACGCACGCACAATAGAAGGTTTTGAATTTCCGGAAGTTCTGCCGCAATCCACCGATCATCCGGAGTTGCAGCTGAACGGCGCTTCAGTACGCACGTTGTACTATCTGGTCGATACCTACGTTGGTCTGTTGTATGTCGAATCCCCATCCGCCGATGCCAGTCAGCTCATCGAACAGGAAAGCTACAAACGCATCGTTTACCACATTCTGGTGAATCGCGTCAGCGGACGCCGTATCGCCACGGCGATGTATGATGCCCTGCAACTGAACATTAGCAGCGACGAGGCCGAACAGATGGATGAGCGGCTGGATATGCTGGTAAAAATGTTTGACGGAAAACTGGAGCGCGGTGACGCAGGCTATGTCGACTATGTGCCTGGTGTTGGTTCACGGGTAGTCATCAACGACGAGGTGAAAGGTGTTTTGCCCGGTAAAGATCTGTATGACGCCTTACTGAAAATCTGGATCGGCGAATATCCGGTATCCCATCGTTTTAAAAATGAAATTCTGGGCCTGACTGACCAGCAGCATGCCAACATTGCTGCAGATTAAATTCTTAACAAATAACTTCTCAATCAATAACAACAGATAAAACAAAAAAGCCACGCAATGCGTGGCTTTTGCTATCTGTTCATAATCACACTGAGATCAGAACTTGTAACCGGCAGCAACCATAAATACCAGAGGATCGATTTCAACTTTCAGACCATCTGCCGCACCACCGCGGACTTCTGTATCAATATCCATTTTCCATACTGCAGCGTTAACCAGAAAATGATCATCAATCATGTAATCCAAGCCTGCTGAGTAGCTCAGCCCCCAGCTCTTTTTCAACCCACCGACAATGCCTAAACCTGTGCTGTCTTTTTCATTGAAGAAGAAAGTATGGTTAACACCCAGGCCAACATAAGGTTGAATTTTTGAAGCAGCATCCATTGGGTAGTATTGAACAGATACTGTCGGCGGCAGATGATTGGCTTCAGCCACTTTAGTACCATCTAAAGCACCACCCTCAACTTCTACCTGATGCTGGAATGGAGTGGCCGCCAGTACTTCAACACCCACCTGAGGAGCCACCATATAGGTCAGAGTCAGGCCTAACTGGGTATCATCACCAACAACCAGCTCGCTTTTATCGCCTGGAACCAATGTGCTTGTTACCGGACTTGAGTCTGCGCCACTGTCTGATTTCGGATTCACGTTAACAACACCAGCCTTAACAATAATATCACCGGCTTCATAAGCCAGAGCTGGCATTGCAGAAACCGCGACTGCGCTTGCTAACAAAGTTTTCAACAGTTTCATTCTGTGTTCCTCATCTATGCTTAAAAGATGAGCTCAGGTTAACGGTTAATCCGGGGTGCCATTTGATGCAAATCAAGAAATAAAAATGGTTAGGCTTATACCCCTAAAGAAGTTGTGACAAATCAACTTCGGACGACATTAACCGCCATTTTCAGCGCTTCTGGCATGAGTATTTCATTGTTTTATCGCAATAAGGCCGCCAGAATGAATAACACTGGCCTGAAATTGCCAGCACAGAGCAGCCCAGACCGTAACGATAGCCATCATTACAGTCATGCTGTAAACCAGGTTAAGCCACAGACCAGACAACTGACTGCGAAGCATTAATTTGAACAATCCAGCCAGCAACAAGAACTACGTATCCATCGGCCGCAAGCTGCTCTCCTACCTGCTTGCCTTCAGCTTCGTGACCACCCTCGCCGCTTTTCTGTACATCCTCATGTCCGATTATCAGCGCGGCATGAGCAGTTATGATAAAAACCTGCACCAGATTCAGACCAGTTACCAGCAGAGCATCAGTTACAGCCTCTGGAATTTTGATTCACGCCAGATTGAGTCTCAGCTCAACGGTATTCTTAACTTCCCCGGCGTGGTCTACGTCTACATCGAAAACCGTGGCAACGTGCTGCACAGTGCAGGCGATGTCTACGGCCAGTCTGACCAACGCTATTCTTTCGCCCTTGATTATCAGAGTGCCGGCCAGTCCTACCATCTGGGAAATCTGCACCTGAACCTGGATTACACCGGGCTGTACAACGAACTCAAACACAAAACCGTAAATATCCTGCTGACGCAGTTTATTAAAACTTTTTCCGTTTCGATCTTTGTGCTGTTTATTGTCCATCAGGTGATTACCCGGCGCCTTGGCCGGATGGCGGAATGGGCCAGCCAGTTCAGTCTGAACAAACTGGATCATCCTCTGGTGCTGAACGATCCGCCGCATAAACGGGACGAGCTGAATATGGTGGCCGATGCCATTAACCGTATGCGTGACACTCTGCAGCAGGATGTTGATGAGCGCGAACGCGCGCGGATGCAGCTGGAAAACACCAAAGAACAGCTCAGCATGGCCATTAATAATGCCGCAATTGGTTTTTGCCGCTATCTGCCGGACAACGACAGCTTCGAATGCAACAACCACTTTGCCAACCAGCTGGCCAGTACCGAACTGGAGCTGGAAAGCATGAAGCATCCAATGGACCGGCTGATGGATATGATCAGCGGCCCGCATGGGGTGGAGCAAAGAGAACGGATTAACAAACTGCTGCAGGGGCGCATCGCACGTATTCATGATGAGTTCTGCCTATACAACTTCCGCCAGGAAGAATGCTACTTCGATATCACTCTGCAGATCACCCGTTATGATGAAAACCGCCCGCAACAGATATTAATCTGCGTGGTTGACCGGACCAAAGAGCAGATTGCCCGGCGCCATGCGCAGGAACTGACGATTTCACTGGAAAATAAAGTCACGCAACGCACAGAAGAACTATATAACGAGCAGTTGCGCACGAAAGCCACGGTACAAAAGCTGGAATCCGAGCTGGAGCAGATGAATGCCAGTGAGCGTCAACAGCAACAGAAAAAAATCAATCACCTGCTGCTTAATCAACTTGAGCATCTGGCTAAACATATCCATCAGCCGGAAATGTTGCCCGGCATTCAGGTGTTTCTGCAATATCTGCGCATTACCACCCAGGATACACGCACCAGCATCAACCTGACTCACTGCATTGAAGGCTGGCTGAATCAGGCACAGGAACTGCAATCAATAGAAGTTAACCGGCTGTTGCCCTTCTCGCTGATTATTGAAGAAAACCCGGATCTTATTCACTTTCTGTTTGATTACCTCTTGCTGAAAGATCCTGCATTGCAGCATTGCCGCAAGCTGGATCTGCAACTCCGCCTGGTCGACGATATGGTTCTGACCAGTATCGATTTTCACCTGAACGCTCCATTTGAAGCCGGACAGATTACTCCTGACAGCGAATTTTACGCGCTGTGTGATCATATAATTTCACTGCGTTTTGATGGTGCACTGCAGCGCCAGCTTAAAACCCCCACGCAACTGCATCTGGAATTCAGTCTGGATATGGCACGGCTGTAAATTCACCGTAATTTCAGTGAAAAAAGTAACAACAGAAACAAAAAAGCCCGGCCATGCCGGGCTTTTTTATTTTCTTCAGAATCAGAAAGCGAAATGCTCTTCTTTCATCTGCATCAGGGTTTTCGGATCCTTCAGCATCATTTTGGCATGGCCTTTTGCCCGTGGCAGCAGACGGTCAAAATAAAACTCAGCGGTATGAATTTTAGCCTGATAAAAGTCGCGGTCACCTTTAGCGGATTTAATACCGCTGTAAGCTTTATCAGCCATCTGGGCCCAGAAATATGCCATCACCACATAACCGGAGAACATCAGATAATCCACCGATGCCGCACCCACCATATCGCGGTTTTTTGATGCTTTATAAGCAACACGGAAGGTATTGATACGCCATTGCAGCATATAGCGCTTCAGTTGTTTGATCAGCGGCTTCATTTCTGCACGGTTCTCATGAGTTTTAATAAAAGCCGTGACTTCTGCACGGAATTCATTAAAGGACTTCAGTTTACCCAGCAGAATTTTACGGCCCAAAAGATCCAGCGCCTGCACACCGGTGGTGCCTTCATACAGCTTGGCAATCTGGGTATCACGAACAATCTGCTCCATGCCCCACTCTTTAATAAAGCCATGTCCACCGTAAACCTGCACACCGTGGTTAGCGGCTTCATAGCCCAGCTCAGTCAGGAAAGCTTTCAGAATCGGAGTCAGAAAACCCAGTTTGTCGTCAAACTGTTCGTAGCCTTTATTGTCACCACGATCGTGTGCAGCCATCATAAAATCGGCCAGACGGGCGGCGTGATACAGCATCGCACGACCACCTTCAGCGATGGCTTTCTGGGTCAGCAGCATACGGCGCACATCCGGGTGCACAATCAGCGAATCAGCCACTTTATCCGGATGCTTGGTACCGCTCAGCGAGCGCATGGAGCGACGGTCTTTGGCGTAAGGCAGAGCGCCCTGGAAAGACAGTTCAGCCGCACCAACGCCCTGAATCGAAGTACCGATACGGGCGGTATTCATAAAGGTGAACATGCACATCAGACCTTTGTTTTCCGGCCCGATCAGAAAACCTTTGGCACCGTCAAAGTTCATCACACAGGTGGATGAACCATGAATGCCCATTTTCTCTTCAATGGAACCACAAGCCACCGGGTTACGGTCACCCAGTGAGCCATCAGCGTTCACATGGAATTTCGGCACAATAAACAGCGAAATACCTTTCGTGCCTTCCGGCGCCCCCGGCAGGCGGGCCAGTACGATATGCACAATCTGCTCAGTCAGATCATGTTCACCGGATGAAATAAAAATTTTGGTGCCGGTCAGGCTGTAGCTGCCATCACCATTAGGCTCGGCTTTGGTTTTTACCTGACCCAGGTCGGTACCGCACTGCGGCTCAGTCAGACACATAGTGCCGGTCCAGCGACCTTCGGTCATAGGCACCAGATAAGTCTGCTTCTGCTCTTCGGTACCGTGCATGTAAATGGTGTTCATCGCTCCCAGAGACAGGCCCGGATACATACCCCATACCCAGTTGGCCGTACCGATCATTTCAGATTTGATAACACCAAGAGACAGAGGTAAACCCTGACCGCCGTAGGCAACCGGCGCCGACATGCCCTGCCAGCCACCCTCAACATACTGGCCGTAGGCTTCTTTAAAGCCTTTTGGTGTGGTGACTTCACCGTCATTCCACACACAGCCTTCATCGCCGACCTGATACAGCGGAGAAACCACTTCCTCACTGAAGCGCGCGGCTTCGGTCAGAATGGCATCAACCATTTCCGGCGTTGCTTCATCGCCACCCGGAATGTTTTTGTAATGGGACTGAAAATCGAATACATCGTTAATCAGAAACTGAATATCTTTAAGTGGAGCCTTGTACTGAATCATTTGCACATCCTCAGAATAACGCGGAACTCAGGGCAACAATGGACTGCCCGCTATCGGGTAAAAATGTGCGGCGATTTTGGCAACAGCCGGCCCCAGCGCCATTGGCTACGCGGCCGATGCTGCGCGTCACTTGGGTAACCTGTCGGAGGTTGGCGGTCAGACGCCGGAGGCCGAAATAAAAAAACCCGCGTCAGGCGCGGGCTTTTTTATTCAGGGCTGGAGCCAATCAGGCTGGCTCAGCCTGCTTTTTTGCTTCTTCATCCTTCAGTTCACGACGCAGAATCTTACCAACCGGAGTCATTGGCAGTTCGCTGCGGAACTCTACATGACGCGGCACTTTATAAGCGGTCATGTTTTCACGGCAGTGTTTCTTGATTTCTTCCACGGTCAGGTTCGGGTCGGTTGCAACCACGAACAATTTTACCGCTTCACCGGTTTTATCATCCGGTACACCGATAGCGGCACAGTTTTCAACCGCCGGGTGCATCGCGACCACGTCTTCAATTTCGTTCGGATAAACGTTAAATCCGGATACCAGAATCATATCTTTGATACGGTCAACGATCTTCACAAAGCCGTCTTCATCAATCACCGCAACGTCACCGGTACGCAGCCATTCACCATCCGCAGTAAAACTGTCGGCGGTCGCTTCCGGACGGTTCCAGTAGCCTTTCATTACCTGCGGGCCTTTAACACACAGCTCGCCACGCTCACCGACGGCCACCTCGTTACCTTCCGGATCGATACACTTCAGCGCAGTACCGGGAACGGCCTGACCAACAGTACCCATCTGCTCCAGACCACCGGCCGGGTTCATACACACCGCAGGCGAACATTCAGTTAAACCATAGGCTTCAGAGATGCCACAGCCGGTTGCTTCTTTCCAGCGACGGGCCGTGTCTTCCACCAGCGCAGTACCGCCTGACAGCGTCAGCTTCAGCTGGCTGAAATCGCAGTTCTTGAATTCAGGGTGGTTCAGCAGTGATACAAACAGCGTGTTCAGACCAATAAATCCGGTCAGCTGATGTGGTTTGATCATACGCACGAACATATTGGTATCGCGCGGATTGGCAATCAGGATGCTGTGATCACCCAGTTCAAACAGCGCCATCAGATGCACGGTGAAAGAATAAATGTGGTACAGCGGCAGTGGTGCCACCACTTTCACACCGGTATCCGGTTTGATTTGCTGGCCATTGCTGTCGGTCTGGCTGAGCATGGCGCGGGCCTGCATCATGTTGGCGACCAGGTTGCGGTTGGTCAGCTCTGCGCCTTTGGCCACACCGGTTGTACCACCGGTGTACTGCAGAATAATGGTGTCATTCGGGTTCTTGATGTAGTTGGCGACAAAACCTCCAAACTTAGCGCCCTGTGCCAGTGCCTTACGGAATGGAATGGCATCCGGCAGGTTGTAAGCCGGAACCATTTTCTTCACGTATTTGGCTGCGGCGTTGATCAGCGTGCGTTTCGGGAATGGCAGCATATCGGCCAGACTGGTCACGATAATATGCTTCAGACCGGTTTCCGCGCGGATGTTCTGTACCGATTTGGCAAAGACATCCATACACACCAGCGCCTTGGCACCGGAGTCATTAAACTGGTGCAGCATTTCCCGTTCGGTATACAGCGGGTTGGTGTTCACCACCACCATACCGGCACGCAGGGCACCGTACATGGCAATCGGGAATTGCAGGATATTCGGCATCTGAATGGCGATACGGTCGCCGGGCTTCAGAGTGGTGTGATTTTGCAGGTAAGCAGCAAAGGCTGCGCTGTATTCGTCAATCTGACGATATGTCAGGGTGTAGCCAATGCTGGTAAACGCGGCACGGTCGGCATAACGCTGAAATGCGCTTTCCACCACTTCCACTACTGCATTGTATTTATTCAGATCGATTTGATCACTGACACCAGGTGCGCGCTTGCCGTCCCAGAAAGATGCTTCCACAGGGTTCCCCTTCAGAATTCAGGTTTTTGTTTTTTTAATGGCCAAAACTATGACCGAAAGCCGCGTTGAGTTAAAGAGGAAAACGTGACATGCTTCCGGTCATAACACGCCAACTGAAACATTCCGACCACTATGTCACAGTCCTCCGCTGCCAGCCGGGCATTTATCGGCACTGAATATCTGTCACAACTGATTGACCTGCTCGCCCAGCAGGGGATCAGCACCGCACAGTTAGCTCAGGGCACTGGTCTGAGTGGTAAGACGCTGGCTTCTGCACAGGAATTTATCTCCCCCCTGCAGTATCACAAGGTGGTGGAGAATGCTTTGGCGCTGAGCGGCGATCCGCTGCTCGGGCTGGAGCATGGAAAACGGATGAATATTTCCAGCCATGGCTTTCTCGGCTTTGCCATTATGGCCAGCGATACGCTGGGGCAGGCACTGTCTCTGGCCATCCGTTATGCCCGCACCCGCACCCTGCTGGCCGATATCCGTTTTCTGCATGATCACGACACCGCCATCATTCAGATCAACCGTCTGGCCGCCATGCCAAGCACCTTCAGTTTTGTCGTGCAGAATATTATTTCAACGCTGGTCACCATTGCCCGTTTTCTGACCCAGAACAGTGAAGAACTGACAGCCGTAGCCAAATTTACCGATGCCCCGGTGCGCCCGGGTTCCTGTTACGAAGGCGTTCTCGGCATTCCGGTGATGTTCAATCAGCCACACAATCAGCTCTGTATTCCGGCCTGGCTGCTGGATACTCCGGTATCTACCGCCAACACCACCGCGCGGCGTATGGCGGAAGCCGAATGTGAAAAGCAGCTGGCCGAACTTGATCGTGGCCAGGATCTGGTAACCCAGATCCGCCGCCGCCTCGACCGTATGGATGCGTTTCCGACGCTTACCGTTATGGCTAAAACGCTGAACTCCAGCCCGCGTACCATTAACCGCCAGCTGGCCCAGCTGAACACTACCTATCAGAATATTATTGATGAGGCACGGCGCGAACAGGCCCTGCATCTGCTGCTGGAAACCAATACCTCGGTGGAAGATATTGCCCACCAGCTGGGTTACAACGACCCTTCAAACTTCGGCCGTGCCTTCCGTCGCTGGCTGGGGGAATCGCCACGGGCTTTCCGTAAAAGGGCACGGGAGCAATATCCTGCTCAGCCCGACGAATAAAGTACTGGTGCGCAGCAACAATCCTGAGACGGGCGTTTTACAAAACCTCAAACTCAGGTAGCATGGCGGCAACGATAACAATCATAATAAATCATGAATCAGGTTCATTTTCCTGCCGGCCAGCGCCCGGTATATCAGCAGCTTTCCGCTCAGGTTAATCAGTATTTTCAGCAGCAGGGCATTGCCAAAAGCGGTGACCAACGTCTGTACCGTAAAGCCATTCTTATTTTGCTGCTGTTTAGCGCCAGCTATGCCGCCCTGCTGTTACTGCCTGCTCCCTGGAGTCTGGCCGCCTGGTTTATACATGGTATAGCCACCGCCCTTGTGGGTTTTAACGTGATGCACGATGGCGCTCACGAATCTTTCAGCCGCTCACGGCGTCTCAACCGGCTGGCCGCGCTTACCTTTAATCTGATCGGCAGTAACCGTTTTTACTGGGCACAGAAACACAACCGTAATCATCACAGCTTTACCAATGTGGACGAGGTTGATGAAGACATTGATGCGCTGGGGCTGTTCCGAATGAGCCCGCATCAGCGTCGTTTCTGGTTTCACCGTTATCAGCATATTTATGTCTGGCTGCTGTATCCGCTGACCAGTCTGTTCTGGTTTTTTGCTCTCGACTACAAAGCGTATTTTCGCCAGAAAATCGCCCAGCGGCCGTTCAGCCATCGCTTGTCCGCCGCAGATCATCTGGAATTCTGGGCCAGCAAGCTGCTGTATCTGCTGATTTATATCGCGCTGCCGCTGAGCCTTGCCGACGGCACCACCGTTATTACCGGCTTTTTACTCATGCATGCCATCTTAGGCTTTTTATTTGCTGTGGTATTTCAGCTCGCTCACATAGTCGAACAGGCGGAATTTCCGCAGCCCACGGCCGATGGCAGCATGGAAGACGAATGGGCGGCACACCAGTTACGCACCACCGTCGACTTTGCCACCGACAGCCGTTTCCTGACCTGGGCTCTGGGGGGGCTGAACTTTCAGGTCGAACACCACCTGTTTCCCCGGGTCAGTCATATTCACTACCCAGCACTGCACCGCTTACTGCAGGAATCCTGCAACCGTCAGGGTCATTCTATCCGCAGTTATCCCAGCCTCGGCGCGGCACTGAAAGGTCATTACCATCATCTGCGCCAGCTTGGCCGCAGCGACGGATAGGCAACACTCTTCCAGCAAGCTGCTAAACTGAACATTGAGAGTTTTAACCGCTGATTTCTGAACTAAATCAGAGGATTACCAAAAATACACTCATGTTTCAGGAGTATGCTCATGGAATCGCCAGTACACAGCCTTAACGGCCTGTTTGCACAACTCGGCCTGCCAAACTCCGACCAGAATATCGCCGACTTTATCGAGCAGCATAAACCCGTTGCAGACAATAAAAAGCTGGCCGAACTCGACTTTTTCAATAATTCACAGCAGGCGTTTCTGCGTGAATCGCTGGCTCAGGATGCTGACTGGGCCGAGGTTATCGATACCCTCGACAGCCTCCTGCGTCATGCCGCTGACATCCGTCCCTGCTGATTACTGAATGCAGGTCAGCCAGCATATCTGGGATGCCACCAGCGTCCCGCCACAGTGGTCCCCGGCCCTTACTGAAGGTCAGGCTGATCTGTTGCTGCTGTTTGCCTCTGTTGATCCGGCCGCAGCGATCAACACGTTGCAGCAACACTTTCCGGAAACACCTTTGTGCGGCAGCTCAGCCAGCGGCGAAATTCATCAGCAGCGGGTGATCGACAACAGCATCACTCTTACGGTTATCCGCTTTGCCCATACCCGGATCAGACTCGTGACCGAATGCGTTGACGGTATTGAAGGCAGCCGCCAGGCCGGCATTCGTGTAGCGCAGCAACTGCAGCAGGACGATTTAATTCACATACTGGTGTTTGCTAATGGCCTCAGTGTGAATGGCAGCCAGCTGGTAGCCGGACTTAACCAACAGCTAGCCCCCTTCAACCATATATCCGGTGGTATTGCCGCCGATGGGGAACGTTTTAAACAAACCTGGTTGTACACCAGCGATGGCCGGTTCAGCCACCACGTCTGCGGTATCGGATTTTACGGCCAACATCTCAGTGTGAGCTGTGGCAGCTATGGCGGCTGGGATCCGTTCGGCCCCAAACGCCGCATTACCCGCGCCCGGGGTAATCGCTTGTATGAACTTGATGATATCTGCGCCCTTGATCTGTATGAAAAATACCTGGGTCATTATGCCGACCAGCTGCCGGCATCGGGCCTGCGCTTTCCTTTACTGATCTCCGCTGCAGACAACGATCCTGTCGTCTGCTCGGTGCTCGGCATTGACTGGCAGGAACGCTGCCTGCTGTTTGGCGCCGACATCCCTGAGCAACATTTCGCGCAACTGATGCGTGCGAATGTTGACCGTCTGATCGACGGTGCTCATACCGCCTGCCAGCAGGTCAGCCAACAAAACCAGGCAACACCGGATTTTGCCCTGCTGGTCAGCTGCGTCGGCAGACGGGCGGTGATGCAGCAATTAATTGATGAAGAACTGGAAGCCTTCAGCGAGACACTGGGAGCCAACATCCCGGTCTGCGGTTTCTACTCTTACGGAGAAATTGCACCCAACCGCGGAGTCGGTAAGTGCAATCTGCACAACCAAACGCTGACCATTACTACATTTACTGAGCGAACAGCATGCACCGACTGCTGAAACGACAGCTAAAACGACATTTTCAGGAAACTGTCCCGGAAACATTCCAGCCTCTGTTGCAGGCTATCAGCAGCGCTTATGAGCAGGCAGATCTTGACCGCGAAATGCTCGAACGCTCACTGGCATTGACAGCAGAAGAGCTGCTGGAGCGCAATCAGCGTCTGAGCCAGAACCTGCAGACGCAGCAACAGGCACAAGCCGATCTTAAAGCCTCCTATGAAATTCTTGATGCAACCCTGAATGCCTCAAAAGAAGGGATTCTGGTCGTCAGTGCCGATACCGACCGGCCGATTGCCGTCAATAAACACTATTTACTGCTGATGGGGCTGAGCGAAGAACGTATTAATCATATGACCGGCGCAGATCTGTTCCGTAATTCTTTTCTGCAATTATTTGAAGGTCAGCAACTGTATGATCAGCTGAAAGAAATGCGCAATCATGAGCATGGCAGTCACCGTATTTACCCGATGCGTAAAGGCGGCTGGCTTGAAGTCTATGCGGTCAAACACCCGGTCGCCGGTTATATCTGGATGCTGCGTGATATCAGCGAAATCCGTGAAAAAGAAGAAACCATCACCTATCAGGCACAACACGACAGCCTGACCGGTCTGCCTAACCGGGTACTGCTGCAGGACCGGCTGGAACTGAGTATTAACCGCGCACAGGCGCAGCATTCGCGCATTGCCCTGTGTTATATCGATCTTGATGGCTTTAAAACCATCAACGACAGCCTGGGCCATGCCAGCGGTGACAAACTGCTGATCGAAGTGGCCCTGCGTCTGAAACAGGGAATCAAACCTCAGGATACATTAGCCCGTGTCGGCGGTGATGAATTTGTGGTCATCATGGATGACATCAGCAGTCAGGACGAAGTACTGCAGCGAGCTGATAATATGCTGGCCACCCTGATGCCACCGGTCGAACTGGATCAGCGCAGCTTTTTTATCGGCGCCTCTATCGGTATTGCCATGTACCCTAATGATGGAGAAAGCACCGGCCTGCTGATGCGTAATGCCGACATTGCCATGTACCGCGCCAAAGCCAACGGTAAAAACTGCTTCCACTTTTTTACCCCGTCACTGGAACGTATCGCCCAGCATCGCCTGCAGATGGAAACCGAACTGCGTAAAGCCATTGAGCAGGATCAGCTCGAGCTTTACTACCAGCCAAAAGTATTTTTGCAGAATGATCCGCGCGGTGCCCGTACCGGCCAGTTGCACAGTTTTGAAGCCCTGCTGCGCTGGCAGCGGCCGGACGGCAGTTTCGTATCACCGGAAAGTTTTATTCATATCGCCGAAGAAGCCGGCATGATTTCCCAGATCGGCCAGATGGTGGTTGAAAAAGCCTGTCATCAGGCCCGCCAGTGGCTGAATGAAGGCTATGAAAGCAATATCAGCATCAATTTATCACCGCGCCAGTTTCTGATTCCCGGCTTTCATGAAGATATTGTCGATACCATCCGCTCTTACGGTATTCCATCGGCGATGATTTCGGTTGAAATTACGGAAAGCCTGCTGATGCAGGATCTGGTCAGTGCCAGAGGCGTGCTGGAATATTTCCGCGCACACGATGTCTTTGTTTATCTGGATGATTTTGGCAGTGGGTTTTCTTCACTGAATTATCTGAAGACGCTACCGGTCGATGCGATCAAAATTGACCGCACGTTTGTCCGCGATTTAAGTACCAGCCGCGCCGACCGTGCCATCGCCAACACCATCATCACCCTCGGTAAACAGTTAAATAAACTAATCGTGGCCGAAGGTATCGAAACCGTTGAGCAGGCCAATTTTCTGATCGACAGCGGCTGCGATCTGGCACAGGGTTATTTTTATGGCCGCCCGGTTAACGGCGAAGCTGCCCGGCATTATTTTCAGTTAAGTCCGACGCTGCCTGCCGCCACCTCCCCCCTTGCCAAACCCGGTGCATCTGAGTAGATTCGCCGCATTCCTGAATCCTGAGAGGCCACTGTGAAATATCCGCAATTTATTGCCATCGACGGCAGTTCGTTTGAAGAACACGCCCATCCGGTTGCCATTGCCTGGTCGCAGTCTGACGGCCAGATCAAAACCACTCTGATTCAGCCGGAAGATGACTGGGACGACTGGGATATTAGCCTGCAGGATCTGCACGGCATCAACCCCGACACCCTGTATCAGCGTGGTGAAACCGCCTGGTCGGTCATGCGTGAACTGGAACACGATCTGGAACAGCCTTATCTGTTTGCCGACGATCCCGTGCGGGTAACTGAGCTGCTGGAAAAACTCTATGACGCCTGCAGCCGCGATCTGAGCATTGAAATCAGTGACTGCCGCGACGAATGGCAGGATGCTAACGCGCTGGATGAAAGTGAACTGCACCACTTGCCCTGCGACGAGCGAGTTCACCGTATGCTGCTGGCCTGGGCACAGGAACACGCCGCTGCTCGCGAATAACAAGCCGGAAATAACAAACAGAGTACATTGCCAGCGCCGTGCTCTCCTGATAAAACCTCTTAGGGCCTGTCGACACTAATT
>NZ_DDCJ01000125.1:0-3021 GCF_002335285.1 Thalassolituus sp. UBA2009 | reverse complement strand
GCGGCCAGGCGACGGGGTTCCAGCATGATAATCTCCTGCCCGCCGAGCCAGTTTTCCTTCAACAGAGCCAGTGGTACGCGGGTGGTTTTACCAGCGCCGGGTTCGGCACTCAGCAGCACATTCATATGCGTGCTCAGCTGTATGCACAGGTCAGGCAAAAGCGGATCAATGGGCAGGGCAGAAGGCGATGATGGCGAGTCAGGCGATGTGGTCACAACAGCAGCTTTGTTCCGTCAGAAAAGACTTATGCTACCATGGCCTGACTATGGCGGCGTCCTGCTATCAGCGATAGGAGCAATAATGTCAGAGCCTAAAGAATCCGGAAGTACCGTGGTGGATTTTCGCCAGGCTGGTGAAAAGCACCGTCATGCGCGTATGCATGATGAAAAAGAAGCCAAAGTGGAAGCCATGCGTGAGCGCTTTGCGGCGGCATTGCCGGATAAAAAAACACCGGTTAAAGATTATCTGAAGAAAAAACGGGCAAAGAAAAAGCGCTGAGATCAGTCGCGCCCGGTACCGGCTTTATAGCCCTGCAGAAATTTCAGCAGATCAGGCTCTGGCAAAGGTTTTGCCAATAAGTAGCCCTGAATATTGTCACAATCTTTGCTGCGCAGCAGGGCCTCTTCTTCTTCTGTTTCGACCCCTTCAGCAATCACGCTCATATTCAGGCTGTGGCCGAGGGTAATAATGGTATCCACCAATGCCTGCTTACGGGGATTGGCAGTCATCTGATGAATAAAGCTGCGGTCGATTTTCAGTTTATCGGCGGGAAATGCGGCCAGATACGACAGCGATGAGAAACCGGTACCGAAGTCATCGAGTGCAACGCGTATTCCGGCCTGTTGCAGTTTTTGCAGAAAGGTGCGGGTTTCCTGTTGATTACGGATCAGCAGACTCTCGGTAATTTCAACCAGCAGACTACCGTGTGAAACTCCGGATTCTTCAACCTGAGCAATAATTTTATCGGCCAGGCTATGGTCATAAAATTCGGCGGTGGACACGTTAACAGCAATCGGAACATGAAGTCCCTGTTGCTGAAGGCGATTGATCATGGCCAGGGCTTCCTGTCTGACCCATTGGCCGATTTCACGGATCATGCCGGTTTTTTCTGCTAACGGAATAAACAGATCCGGGCGTACCAGTCCCCGTTCCGGATGATTCCAGCGAATCAGCGCTTCCAGCTGCACAATGCAATTGTCGCTGAGGCGTTTTATTGGCTGATAATGCAGCTCCAGCTGATTACGGCTGACGGCAAAATGCATTTCCTGATGCAGTAAAGCCTGGGTTTTTGCTGCTTCGAACATGGCCGGTGTAAAAAAAGCGTAGCCATTACGGCCGGCATTTTTCGCCGCATAAACCGCCTGTTCGGCAGCCTTGAGTAATTGTTCCAGAGTGCTGCCATCACCGGGGTAGCAACTGATGCCGATACTGGAAGAAATGCGGCAGTCGCGCATCTGGCGGATGGTCAGGCTGCGGCTGACATTTTTCAGTAATTTGTCGGCTAACTCCCGCAGCGCCTGCTGATCGTGTTCTCCGGTAATAATAAAACCAAATTCGTCGCCACCGAGGCGGGCAATGGTGTCCTGTGGACGCATGCTCTGTTGCAGGCGGGTGCCGACCTTAACCAGTAATTCATCACCGGCATCGTGACCCAGGGTATCGTTGATTTCTTTAAAGTAATCGAGGTCCATCAGCAACACAGAAAACGCGCGTTGCTTACGTCGCCCCTGTTCCAGAGTCCAGTTCAGGCGTTCATAAAACAGATTGCGGTTGGGCAGGCTGGTGAGCAGATCGTAGCTGGCCTGATACTGAATGGTTTCTTCCGAGCGTTTACGTTCGCTGATATCGCTGATCAGAGCAACGTAACGCTTGATTTCGTTTTGTTCATTACGGACGACGGAAAAGCACAGCTCGGCATTAAAGCGTTCACCATTACGGCGGCTGATCAGCAGTTCGGTTGTCCAGCTGCGCCAGGATGGCAATTTATCGAGGATGTCGCGGTACTGCTGCAGGGATTTACTATCGGCAGAGAAGAAACCGGGTTTGCGGCTGAGCACTTCAGCGGCGGGGTAACCGGTTATCTGACTGAAAGCCGGATTAACTTCGACAATATTAAATTCGCTGTCGGTAATGATCAGCCCCAGCGGCAGATGCTGGGTAATGGTTTCGGTCAGCTGGCGGTGGTTCTGGGCGCGGCGGAATTCGATACTGGCCTGAGCCAGGCGGGCGGCTTCGTGAATCAGCAGCAGGTCGAGGCCGGTCGGATGTCGCACCTCACGATAGTAAAGGCCAAATACGCCGAGCACCGTACCCTTACTGCCCACAATCGGCTGCGACCAGCAGGCCCGCAGATTGGCCTGAGCAGCCAGCTCGCGGTAATCCTGCCAGTAAGGATGACGCTGAATATCCTCAACAATGACCAACCGCGAGGTGGCTGCAGCGGTTCCACAGGAACCGACCCCCTCACCAATGCTGAGATCATTCATTGCTGCGACGTAAAAATCAGGAAGGTTAGGAGCTGCGCCGGGAAGCAGGCGTTTGCCGTCATCGCTGAGCAGCATGATGGAAGCAATACAGTCGGGTTGTTTTTCCTGAATCAGCAGTACCAGTTCATTCAGCAGCATTTCCAGCGGACGGCCACTGAGCAGCATTTCCAGAAAATGGTTATAGCGGCCAATACCGAGACGAGAAACGTCACTCAGACCATGCTGGATAGAATTTTGGGGCATACACTGCATTCAGATGAAGACTGAACCCAAGTGTAGCGGTATCTGCAGGATTTGAAACCGCTGTCGCAGGAATGGGGCCTGTGCAAAGCGGGAATGAGAGGGTATTTATTCTGTGGTTGCGCTGGATCAGGAAAAAGCACCACTTCCGGAATCCGGAGGCGGTGCTTTTTATCAGCGTCAGATATTACGCACCGACCAGTGACTGGCCACAGACACGGACGATGTTACCGCTGACACCGGAAGCCGCCGGATTGGCAAAAAACGCGATGGTTTCCGCCACATCAACCGGCTT
>NZ_DDCJ01000050.1:12166-19857 GCF_002335285.1 Thalassolituus sp. UBA2009 | reverse complement strand
TTGCCAACCTTCAGGTCCGGGGCCAGAGCCTGCCAACTCCAGCCGTAAGAACCAAAGGTGTTAACCACCCCTTTCGGATTACCGGTGCTGCCAGAGGTATAAATAATGGTCATGGTGTCAGAGGCATCAGGAACCGGCGAGCTGGCCAGCGGTGGTTGCTGCAGTAATTCCGGCCATTGATAGCGGGCAGGTATATCGCCATACGGCATAGCGAAACGGGTAATGTGGCTGTCGATGGCGGCACACTGGTGTTCGGTATCGTCCAGCTTGCCAATAAATATTGCCTTACAGTTACTGTGGGCAAGCACGTAGCGGATGGTTTCCTGCCCGGCGGTAAAATAAATGGGTACTGAAACATGCCCGGCCATCATGATCGCCAGGTCGGTAATAAACCACTCGGCACAGTTCTTCGACAGAATGGCGATGTGTGAACCTTGTTCGAAGTTCTGCGCAATCAGTGCGTTAGCGATTCTGCGTACCTGATCACCCACCTGTGCCCAGGTGAAATCATGAAAAACCCCATCAATTGGCTGGCGCAGGTAGACGGCATCCGGTGTGGTCTTTTCCCAGTAATAAAGCATTTCGAGAGGTGTCTTGACTGACATGCGTAAATCCTTGTTATTTTTATTGCTGAATTTCGGGCTGTTCACACAGTAATAATTAACTCATTTTTGTTCTGTTAAGAATGGTAAATTGCTGAACAACTGAACACTGATAGCCCACTCCGTTATCACCTGTTTTGTCGAGATCGATTACAGAGGCATAGTTAGCAGTCTGTTTTCTTATTCTGTGCTTTGCACTGGCCTGTCGTAACGGTTATCTCCGGCAATAAAAAGGGTTATAAAGGCAGATTACAACATTGTGGATACGGCACCGTTTATATTTAATGCGCGCTGATTCACAGATATAAGGCCCAAAGGGATAAGCCTTGTATGGTTCATGTCCTTTACTGCCAACAATAAAAACAACAACAACCATAAACACCACATCAGCAGGATATTCGGATGATCAAAGGCCTATGGGTTGCCTGCCTGGCAACAGTATTACTTGGCATGCACACGGTGAGTGCAGCGGAACGCGATGCCAAGCAGCAGGATAAGCTGCAGGCAACGGTAATGAGTCAGAATCTGCCTCTGGAAAAACGGATCAGGGCACTGAAGAAGCTGTACGCTGACCAGCTGGAGAATGGCAAAATCAATCGCAGTTTTTGCGTCTGGGATATGCTCGGAAAGGCCGGTCCGGTATTTGCCGCCGTGGATGATCAGAAGCTCCGTTCGCTGCATTATGGGCTCGACCTCACCATTATCGCCTATCAGGACGAGGACAGTCTGATCAACGATCTGACATCCGGGCAGTGTGATGCCGCTCTGATCAGCGGTAGTCGCGCCCTCAGCTTTAACCGCTTTGCCGGTACGCTGGAAGCACTGGGTGGCATCCCTGATGTGCAGCACCTGCAGATGCTGATGCAGGTGGTTGCCAGCCCGAAAATGGCTGACAGGCTGCAGGAAGGGGATTATGTCGTGCTGGGGGTGGCTTCTCTCGGGGAAAACTACGCCTATTCCGGCAGTAAGACGCTGCATAAATTTGCCCAGATGGCCGGCAAAGATCTGGTCGTGCCGGACAGCGATGTATCGTTACGCGCGCTGGCCGGACAGCTGAAAGCCAATGCCCGTCCGGGAGGTCTGCTGACCAGTGTCGATCAGTTTGTCAGCGGGCAGGCCGAAGCCATGCTGGCGCCACTGGTTGCCTATCATGTTGCTGGTGCCGGTAAGGCAAAACAGGGTATGGGAATAATGAACATGCCACTGTCGCAGTCGACCATTCAGCTGATTGGCCGCAGTGAACGTTTCCCGATCGGTCTGGCACAGATTCTGCGCGAAGATTTCTTGTTCAAGTTCGATAACTACGTTAAACGGGTTGAAAAAGAGCGGGCGAATATTCCAGCATCGTTCTGGATAGATGTACCGGCCGCCGATCAGGCCAGAGAGCAGGCACGTCTGCGTGATCTGCGTATCGCTCTGCGTGATAAAGGTGTGTACGACCCTCTGATGCTTAAACTGCAGCGCAAAATCCGCTGCAAAGTGGACCCAACCCGCAACGAGTGTCTGAACCCGGTCGAGTAACTTCTGGCTCATGTTCAACTGGTCAGGAGTTCCGCTGGTAAGGAGTTCAACTGGTCAGAAACCCATCCTTGGCGCGGTCAGTAATCAGTCTGACCGCATTATGGCTGATGCGGCGTTCGGCCGAGATGGCATAGAATTCCTGTACCAGATCATTCACTTCCCCGACGCATTTCACCTGATACTTGCGGCAGATTTCGTCGCGGATAACGGCTGGTGCAAAGAAAAATCCATGGCCTTCATTACCGAAGGCTTCCAGCAGAGCGGAGTCATCAAACTCACCGGCAATCTGCATGGGAATGCTCAGGCGGTCGAGCCAGCTCAGCAGCTCGGTGCGCAGACCAGAAGCGGTATCGGTCGGCAGCAGCAGTGGGGCATCGCGCAGGCATTCAGGAAACTCCCCCAAATAGCGTTCACGCAGTGCCGGAGCGGCAAAGCAAGCCAGCGTGCTGCGCCCAAGCAGGTGGTTAAAGCAGCGGATATTCATCCCGGAAGGAATCGGACTGTCGGCCAGCACCAGATCCAGACGGTGCACGGCCAGCTCACCCAGCAGAATAGGCATCTGTTCTTCGTGGCAGACGATGCGCATGCGCCCGGATAAACTCAGCGCCGGTACCAGTAAGCGGTGGGCGATGGACTTGGGCAGCGCATCCACAATACCCACGCGAAATTCCAGTGGTCGTTCGGTCGCTCCCTGGTGCATCACTTCCTGCAATTCATCACCGAGGCGGAACATCTCGCGGGTGTAATCCAGCGCCACCCGTCCGGCGTCGGTCAGCTCCAGTCCACGCCCAGCCTTGGCAAACAGGGCATTGCCAAGATCTTCTTCCAGCAGCCTTAGCTGACCGCTGATGGTTTGCGGTGTCACATTCAGCCGTTTGGCGGCGGCAAGAATACTGCCTTCTGCAGCCACCGTATGAAAGTAGAGCAGGTGTTTATAGTTAAGACGTTTCATAAACTGTTCGTAAAAACCGATGTATTGGTGCAAGATAATTCGAATATTATTTTGTATTCGCGCTGCCTACAATGGCGCAATCTCTTACAAACAGGAGTTGGCAATGAATCGTCCCGATTATCTGAACATGAAGTCTGCATCCGCTGAGCCGGTGGTTGTACCGGCTGAACAGAATCAGGCGTATGACACGCAGGCCGTGGATGGCCGTAAAGTACTGCGTAACACTTATATGCTGCTGTCCATGACACTGATCTTCAGTGCGGCTGTGGCAGGTCTGTCGATGGCCTTTAACTGGCCGCATCCGGGTATCATCCTGACGCTGGTGGGCTACTTTGGTCTGTTATTTCTGGTTGAGAAAACCAAGAACAGCGCGATGGGTATTGTCTCAGTATTCGCACTGACCGGTTTTATGGGCCTGACTCTGGGACCAATCGTCTCTATGTATGCCAAACTGCCGGGCGGCACCGATATGATCGCCATGGCACTGGGTACTACCGGCCTGATCTTCCTGACTATGTCTGGCTGGGTGCTGAGCACCGGTAAAGACCTGAGTGGTATGGGCAAAACCCTGATGGTGGGTATTCTGGTCGCCTTCGCTCTGTCTATTGGTAACCTGTTCCTGGGTCTGCCAATGATCTCTCTGGCGGTATCAGCCATGTTTATCATGCTGATGAGCGGCCTGATTGCTTACCAGACCAGTGCCATTATTCACGGTGGTGAGACGAACTACATCTCCGCAACCGTTACCCTGTACGTTGCCATCTACAACCTGTTCCTGAGTCTGCTGCAGATTCTGGGTGTGATGGGCTCCGACGACTAACGATTTCTCTGTGCTCGAGAAGCTCGCCGCAGCACCTTTGGTCTGCGGCTTTTTTTTTGCCTATTATCCGGCGACCTGGCGGTTGATACGTCTACACTTCCCTGATATCCGGAGAGGTTTATGCGCGTTTATTGGGTCACTTTTTTCAGACGGTTATTGGCAATTCTGACGGCAGGGATATTGTTTCTGGCGCCAGTGACGTATGCCGAATGCCTTGACCGCGACGCCAAAGCGGCCAGCGACGATAAAGCCAAAAGCTACTTCAAAACGGCCGAAATTTTTCATCCGGCCCGGGTGCTGAAAGTGCACCATCCCAGCCGCCAGAAAGAGGTGGCCAGCTACGTAAAAACCGGTAAAAAATACTACAGCATCTTCACTCTGGTGAATGAAGATTGTCAGGCGCATTTCATCAAGCGCACCCGTCAGGGCGATTAGCGGCGTTAGCCTGCAAGCATTGTTTCCATTTCTGGTCGTTGACCAGCTGCGTTTATTCCTTCAGCCTGTGATCTGTAAAAACCTACTGCGGAGATCAGGTATGAGCATTTACGATATTCAGGTTAAAAACATTCAGGGCGAGACTCAGGCGCTGAACGATTACCGCGGCAAAGTGCTGCTGCTGGTGAACGTAGCGTCCAAATGCGGTCTGACGCCGCAATATGAGGGGCTTGAAGCTCTGTACAAGGCTGAAGCGGCTAATGGGCTGGAAGTTTTAGGTTTTCCCTGCAACCAGTTTCTCGGACAGGAACCGGGCAGTGAAGATGAAATTCAGCAGTTCTGCAGCCTTACCTATGACGTTACCTTTCCTATGTTCGCCAAGCTTGAGGTAAATGGCCCGGGGCGCCATCCGCTGTACCAGCAATTAATTGCAGCTCAGCCAAAAGCCATTGCCGGTGGTGCGCTGAAAGAAAAGCTGGCCGCCAAAGATCTGCTGCCAGCCAATGACAGTGACATTATGTGGAATTTTGAAAAATTCCTGATCGGTAAAGACGGTACGGTTCTGGCCCGTTTTGCTCCTGATCTGCAGGTCACCGATGCGGTGGTGGCAGATGCAATCCAGCGTGCGCTGCAAGCCTGATAAGGAGATCGTTATGCTGACAGGCAGCTGCTTGTGTAATGGAATTCAGTATCAGATCGATGGCGAACTGGGTCAGGCCATGGTTTGTCATTGTGGCAAGTGCCGTAAATCCAATGGCAGCGCCTTTGCGGTTAATGCGGCGATTAAGGTCGATGAATTCCGCCTGCTGAAAGGGCAGGAACTGGTGGGGGAGTTTGAATCCACGCCGGGGGTATTCCGTACCTTCTGTAAAAACTGTGGCTCGCCGTTGTACAGCCGGCGACCATCCATGCCGGATATTTACCGGCTGCGTATCGGCACGCTCGACACCGATGTGCAGGTAAAACCCGTGGCCCATATTTATATGGGCTCAAAAGCCTCCTGGGATCAGCCGCACGACGATATTCCTCAGTACGACGAGCGTCCCTGATCAGATCTGCGGGGTATAAAAAATCCTGCGCTGGATATTAGTCCGGTGCAGGATTTTTTATTTTCAGGCCGTCATAAACGGATAATCGGTATAACCTTCAGCACCCTGGGTATAGAAGGTATTCTGATCCGGTGTGTTCAGCTCTGCTCCGGCCTGAACCCGTGCAGGCAAGTCCGGGTTGGCGAGAAAACCGGTGCCAAAGGCAACAGAATCGGCTTTTTCGGCAGCAATAATGGCCGCCGCTTCATCGGCGCTATAACCCATGTTCAGCATCAGATGGCCCTGATAATGTTCACGCGCAATACTCACCACATCCGCCTGCTGCACGCCAAAGAAATCGGCACGCATTAAATGCAGATAAGCCAGATTAAAACGGTTCAGGTGTTTGGCCAGATACTCGGTCCAGGCCAGCGGATCACTGTCGCGCATATCGTTAAAACTGTTCAGTGGCGATAAGCGCAGACCCACGCGGCCACTGCCGATTTCAGTGGTAACGGCGTCGAGAATTTCGGTCAGAAAACGGGCACGGTTTTCCAGCGAACCGCCGTACTCATCCGTGCGCTGGTTTGAGCCATCGCGCAGGAACTGGTCAATTAAATAACCGTTGGCACCGTGAATTTCCACACCATCAAAACCGGCAGCAATGGCATTGGCTGCGGCTTTGCGGAAGTCATCAACAATGGCGGTAATTTCTGTTTTGCTCAGAGCACGTGGCACGCTGTAAGGTTTTTTACCTTCCGGTGTGTGCACTTCGTCATTAATGGCAATGGCGCTTGGGGCAACCGCTTCGGTGCCGTTATTCAGCAGCGGATGGGCCGCACGTCCGGCGTGCCAGATCTGCATAAAAATACGGCCACCGGCTTTATGCACGGCGTTGGTGGTCAGCTTCCAGCCTTCAACCTGCTCAGCAGAGTAAATACCCGGATCATTACCAAAGGCAGACGTGCGGGGCGTTACCATCGTGCATTCAGTAATTAACAGACCGGCACTGGCACGCTGAGCATAATATTCGGCCATCAGTTCATTGGGCTGGTGGCCAACGGCGCGGCAGCGGGTGAGTGGCGCCATCACGAAACGGTTGGGCAGGGAAATATCGCCTGTGATGGTGGCGTTGAACAGAATCTGGGTATCGGTGGACATACATTCTCCGGGATGAATGAGTAATTTACTTATTGCGATAACTATATAGGGCCGCAGTGTCGGATTTCACCCGCCGCCACAGCAACAGACTGTTGTATTGAGCGTTATAGTCACTAACAATGGGCTGAATTCAGCAGGCCTGATCCACACATCCTGAACTGGGACGCCGAACATGATGAAAGCCGTATTACTGGATGCCGACACGCTCGGCTCTGGCGTTGATTTAAGCCCGATCCGGGCGCTGGTCAGCGAACTTCGGGTATTTACCCGTACCAGCCCGGAACAGTTGGAAGAGCATCTGGCTGATGCCGAACTGATTCTTACCAACAAGGTGCAGATACCTGGCTGGGCTATGCAGGGCCGTAAGGGCATTCTGGTGCTGGCCACCGGCACCAACAATATCGATATGGACGCTGCCCGGGCGCAGGGTGTACCGGTGCGCAACGTCAGCAATTACGGCACGCACTCGGTGGCACAGCACACCCTGATGCTGATTCTGGCACTGGCGGCGCGCTTGCCGCGTTATCAGCACGATATCCGTGGCGGTGCCTGGCAGCAAAGCCCGTTCTTCTGTTTGCTGAATCACAATACGACTGAGCTGGCGGGTAAAACCCTGGTGATTGTTGGTCAGGGCACGCTGGGCAGTGCCGTGGCTAAACTGGCTGAAGCCTTTGGAATGACGGTGATGTTCTGCGCCCGTCCGGGAGCAGAAGATGACAGCCGCCTACCTTTTGAGCTGGCGATTGAGCAGGCTGATGTGCTCAGTTTTCATTGTCCGCTGAATGAACACACCCGGCACCTGCTCAACCGCGACAATATCGACCGCCTGAAACGCGGCTGTCTGGTGGTGAACTGCGCACGCGGTGGCATCATCGATGAAATGGCCGCACTCTGGGCGTTACAGTCTGGGCATCTGGGTGGGCTGGCTGTGGATGTATTACCGGTAGAACCACCAGACGAAGGACACCCGCTGCTGTCCGCGCTTAAGCAGGGCAATCTTAATCTGATTGTTACTCCGCATAACGCCTGGATCAGTCCGCAGGCACGGCAGAATATTATTAATCTGACTGCCGACAATATCCGTATGCTGGCGTAAATTTTCACGCCCTTTACTAGGGCCTGTCGACACTAATTAAACAGACCTGTTATCGGCTAAAAATTTCTCAGGCAAG
>NZ_DDCJ01000050.1:0-11805 GCF_002335285.1 Thalassolituus sp. UBA2009 | reverse complement strand
TACTTAGTGTCGACAGGCCCTAATAAAAATAACAGTCTTCCCTGGCTGTTTTGCCTGATTTTTATTATCGCCAGAGTAACAGTGCCGGCGGTTATTTTACGTTAAAGAAAAGCCCGGACAATCCGGGCCAGTTATTTGCACCTTTAACCATGCTGAACCAGTTTTGATAAGTCCGGTGAATTCCGGGCCTGGAATAATCAAAACAATAAAAAGGATTCTGCATGCGCAACGTTGCTCTTACCCGCACTCTGTTTGTTGCCGGACGCTATCTGCGTTCTTTCTTTGCAGTGAAACTGCTTTTTTCCGAACGGTCTTTACGCATGATCTGCGCATTGATAACCATTTTTGTACTTACCGGTTGTATCGAAAAAGAAACTCTGGTGCGAATACCGGATGCTGAAAATATTCTGTTTACCTCCACCGGAGATTTACTGGTCAGTGGTGGTAAAAATATTTATCAGATCCGGCGTTCAACGGATGCCCTTGGCAATACCAGCTACCAAAGGCGGGCACTGTATGAGGGAAGCGACTGTGCTTTTGCCGGTATTGCCGAGCATAACGGCTGGGTTTTTACGGTCTGTCAGGAGAACCGGCTGGAATGGCGCTGGTTCCGGCTGGTTCTGGTGCAGGATACACACCTGCTGGCAGCCAGCCTAAAGCAACGGCCTTTAATATTCCGCGCACTGGATCGTAAAGGTACAACCGATCCGCTGGACAGTTTGTCCATTCCCAATGGTCTGGCATTTGCTCCGGATGGAAACTTAATAATTGCCGATACCAATTATTTTGGTCGTTCAGCACTGGGCCGCATCAGTCTGGATTATTCGGCATCACTGCCAGCGATTAAAAGCTTTGAAAAAAACTGGCTGGGAGATGCTTACGGCATACAATCGCCAAATGGTGTGCGGGTCAGCGGTAACACACTGTACGTATCGGATGGTAATAAAGTACGCCGCTTTATATTTAATGCGCAGGGAGAAATACCCTTAACCCTGACGGATTACGCCGGCAACAGCATCAGCAATGCTGCGGCCGACAACGTATTGTTCAGCGGTGCGACACTGATTGACGACATCATGCCGTACTGCGGTGGTATTGCCGTGGCGATGTACCTGCAGGGGCAGCTGGTGTATCAATCGGCGGCCGGGGACCGAATAGCAACAGCACCGCTGAGCTTTGAATCACCCAGCTCGCTGGCTATTGGTGCCGGAGAAGGCTTTAACGGTTACGATTTACTGGTAACAGAGAAGGGCCTTATTTTTGATCAGCTTTCTGCTCTGGGGAACCGTCTGAGCCGCGTGCCGCTGGCAATGGATCTGGCCAATGCGGAAACCTGTCGTGCTATAACAGCGCCTTAGATTTATCTTCAGCCATGCTCTGCAGCCTTCTGAAAATCACGTTATAGTGGCAGTAAGCCTGACGTGCCGACGTGTGGAGGTTGTATGAGCAGATTGTGTATTTTCCCGATCCCGGGTTGCGTTACCTTTCCCGGTACTGTGTTCCCGCTGCACGTGTTTGAGCCACGCTATCGCGCCATGATCCAGCATTGTCTCGACACCGGCATGCCGGTCGCTATCTGTCATACCGAAAAGATGATCAGCCCCGGCAAACCCACCGGGAATCTGAAAGAGGCGCTGAACAGCAATCAGGCAACCTACCGGCCATATCCGGTTGTCAGTGCCGGACGCTGCGAGTTGGTAGAAACCAGCGATGACGGCCGCATGTATCTGAATGTGCATCTTGAACAGCGTTATCGTCTGGGAGACGCGGTGCAGTTATTGCCCTATCAGATATACGAATGTGAGCCCTTTCCCGACCGCGAATTACCCGCCGCAGAAGCACAGCTGGATGACGCTGATAATGCCCTGTTAAAAGATAAAATCCTGCATCGCCTTTACGCGCTAGGGCAGGGTGATGATGTAAAACGCAGTATCGAATATTTAATGGAATCGGAAGAATGGCAGACAAAAAGTGCGCAGGCATTCAGTTTTGAACTGTTTGGTATGATCGCTTTCGATGCCGATATTCTGCAGGAGATACTGGAAATGGATTCGGCCAACGAGCGCCTGAACTACACCTTAGCCCTGTTAAATGATGTATAACATTTACCTGACATTCTTTAGCCACAAACCGCCCGGGAAGGCTATTACCAACTAAATGGAGTAAACATGCTGTCTGCTTTTATCCGCTCATTGCCATCAGGAACCTGCTATGCGCAATTGTGGAGCGACCGTATCCGTATAAGCTGCACGCAATCAACCAGGGTTTTTGACGACCAGCCGTTATTGGCGATACGTACCGAAAACGGTAAAAGAATTGTGATGGCTGTCGGACGTAAAGCCGCACAGTTGTATCAGCAGGAGCAATTAAAAGAACAGCGCAACGAACAACAAAATGAAAAGCAAACGCAGGATATAACACTGGTTAATCCTCTGGATCATCCACGGTTGTTAATTGCCGATTTTGCTTATGCAGAACGGTTGCTGCGTTACGGCATTGCCTGTGTGTATGAAAAAAGTATTCTGCCGCGCTCGCCTGTGCTGATTATTCAGCCGATGGAAAAAACAGAAGGCGGTATCAGTGATATTGAGCGGCGCATGTACACCGAGCTTGGATTAAGTGCCGGAGCACGCAAAGTGTATGTGCATGATGGAGCGCCTTTGGCTCATCCGGTGAGGGCTGGCAGCAAAGAACTGGGCAATATCCTTCGGCGCTGAATTATTCAGAGGCGCTCTTGGCTTTATTTTTAGTTTTGTCATTTATCTGTCATATAATATTGGCAGCATCCGTTCCTCTGTGATTCTTACCCGGAAATGGATGTTCTGTGAAAAAACTTCTGATGTTTGCTGCGCTTGTATTAGCTGGCTGTGGTGCTGGTGATAAGTCTGAAGAGACTTCCATCGCCTGCAACTCTTACAACATTCTTAATGCCACGAACTATGAGCTCAAATTTACTCTGAAAGAACGGGCAGAGACAGCTCCGCGGATATGGACTTTGCCTCAAGGGGACGATTACTGGTTTTTATACTGCCATGCGTCAGACCGTTGGAATGGCGGCCCATTATTGGATAAGAATGTGGAAAGTATTCAGGTTACAACCATTGGCTATGATCCTGAGCTGACGTTTACCATTCCGTTGGATGTCACCTTCTGGGTGGCCGAAAACTATCCGGAAGATTGGACAGTTAAATATCGCTTTAACGTGTTGGATACGTATTTAAGGTAGTTCTGAGACCACTGGCGGCTATTCTGAAAGAATAAAAAAGCTTGAATCCGGTGCCTACCGGATTCAGGCTTTTTGGGTTTCAGGTCTGGAATCTGTGGTCTGATATCCGGGGTAGGGCTGCCAGGGTGTGAATATTGGTATATGGCAGAAATACCGGTTGCCGACACTTAACTCCCAGCTCGATATTGCTAACCGCTGATGGCTGCAATTTTCTCCTTCAGTTTTGCCTGGTCGCGCTCAAAGCAGGCTTTCTTTTTCTGTTCTTTTTCAATCATCGCCGCCGGTACGCGGGAGATAAAACCATCGTTGTTCAGTTTGTTATCTATGCGGTGAATTTCGTCTTCCAGACGTTCCACTTCGGCGGCGAGGCGGGTGAGTTCATCGGTGTTTTCCATCAGGTCGGTCATGGTGATATTACCTCCGTGTGTATGCTGCACAATATGGCGACTGCCATAGCAAACCTGCTTCAGCTCATTGATAGCGCAGGTTTTTTAGTTGAAACTCTGCATTAAAGTGTAGCCGCTTTTACGGGTTTTGCCGTAAATCAGCAGCAGGAATGAACTAAGCGCGTAAGCCACCACGCAGGCGGAGTGCATTCCATTAGTGAGGGTGTGCCGATGAATCCGGTTGTTTGTACCTGGTCAGCCGAACTGCCAGCGGGAACAGAGGTTATCTGGCCCGATGGTTGCCGTGATGTGATCGCCATTCTGCCGGCCGGACAGCCCGCAGCTCTGCTGTGCAGCGGACTGGACCAAAGCGTGCGCCACATACAATGCCAGACTGCCACGCGCTTTATCGGCGTGAGGCTGGCGCCGGGAGTCCGGTTCGCATGGGAGCGCGACGCCCCGTTCACGCTGCTGAATGACAGTAATCTGCAGCGCTGGTCAGCGCCGCTGCAGCAGCTGACTGACCAGCACTCTGAGGCAGATAACAGCAGCGCCAGTGCGGGCAGTCTGCTGCCTTATCTGCAGCAACAGATTGATAACCACGCCATAACGCCGCCGGCCTGGATCGGCACTTACCTGGCTGAGCTTGCCGGATGCAGCGCTTATCCTCCGTCGCCAACAGGCGCTCTGCGCTGGCCGCGCAGCGAACGCAACATGCGCCGCCTGCTGGTGGAGTACACCGGCAGGCCACCGAGTTACTGGCAACAACTGGCGCGAATCCGCGCGACCGCACGGGCCATTGCCGGCAGCGATGAACCACTGGCTGCACTGGCAGCAGAATACCACTTTGCCGATCAGGCCCATATGAGCCGCGATATCCGCCGCTGGCTGGGATGCACCCCGGCCATGTTACGCACAGACAATAACGGCAACGATCAGCGGGTCAACAATCTGGCCCGGCTGAGCGCGCCGGATGCCTTTACCCTGATTTAATCCGGTGGCCGCGATGGCTGATTCTGCGTCTTAATCCTGCGGCAGAAAGAACGGCTCAAACTCCGCTGCAGGTGCAATGGCATGATGGCAATACACCATCACCCCGGCCGGATCGACCACCCCAAAGCCACGATCCCCCCAGGGATGATCATCCAGCGGAATCGCCACCGCCAGCCCTGCAGCCATTAAGTTTTTGTGCAGGACGTCAGCATCTTCCACGCGGATATTCAGAAAAATACCGCCGTTGAAAGGCACCATACCCTGCTGTGGCTCCATCAGACACAGCTCCTGCCTGTTACTGAGGCGCAGCACCACATACCAGCCACAATCAAACAGCGGCCGGGCAGCAAAATGCTGCTGATAAAAGCGACGGGCCTCCGCCAGCTGGGCCGTTACCACCGTTATGCTTGCCGATTCAATCTTCATAAAACCTCCGTTGTATTCAAAGCCCGGCCAGTACAGCGCAAATAGTCTCCGCTGTTTTGAATAATTCGGCCAATGCCACAGATCCTGAAAAAGAAGGAGCTGAAAAAGAAAGGCCTGAAGAAGAGGAGGCTGAGTAAGGTCAGGAAATCTGCGGAACACGATACCGCAAGCGCGTTGGGACGTTCTGCAGGAAGTGCTATGGAAAGTGCTCTTCGTAACGCTTTGGGATACGCCGTCGGAAGCATTATTGGAAACGTTGCTGGCAAGAGCCAGCAGTAATTGATCAGTAAATTATCAGTTGAGGGGGCCCGTAAAGTCCGATAGTCTAATGAAAAAGCAGGGATTGCTGAGCCTACCCGCTCGTCTGAGCAGCGGAACGGATGCTGATAGTCCCTGAGAATCATATGCGTAAGTCAAACTTTGCCAGTCCTGTTATGGCATGAACAAGGAAGGGCGGCAGCGTGCCTGAATTCAGAACGATGCAATGGCATCCAGAGGGCTTGCAGTGCCAGCAAAATGTTGACCAATAACATGGGTATAAATCTGGGTTGTTTTTACATCAAAATGCCCCAGTAACTCCTGCACGGTGCGAATATCACGACCAGTACGAAGCAGTTCGGTAGCGAAACTGTGCCGGAAGGTATAACAAGTAATGCGCTTATTGGTAAGTCCGGATTTTATAACCGCCTGGCGAAGTGCTTTCCGAGGAACAGAGTCATGCAAATGGTGCCGGCAAAGAGTGCCAGTGATCGGGTGATTACATAAACCGGATGATGGAAACAAAAACATCCAGGCAGCTTGTCGATAAGCAGAAGGATACTTTTTGGACAGTATTCCCGGAATTGAAGGGCCTATGCCCTGCAGGTTGTCAGACTCCTGCAGCCGAAGTACGTTATAAATCTCTGCTTCAATGGCAGGGCGCAATGAAGGACTTAAAATAGTTACACGGTCTTTAGCGCCTTTGCCATCATGAACCGTCAACGTTCCATGAGAAAAATTAAAGTCTTTCACGCGTAAGCGCAGGCATTCAGTAATACGAAGACCAGAACCAAACAAAAGGGAAAAAATCAGCTTATCGCGCCCTGAAAGCTCGCGCAGAATAGCGGCAACCTCTGACGTGCTGAGCACTTCGGGTAAGCGTCTCAGCTTGGTTGCAAAGGTAAAGTCCAGGTCTCCTAATGGCTGTTGCAAAAACTGGTTATATAAAAATGCCAGTGCGTTGAGTGCGATTTTTTGCGTATTAATCGCGACGCTACGCTTTGCAGCAAGATAACTCAGGTAGGCCATGACATCATCGCCGCCCAGCGTCGCCGGATGTTTGAGACGATGAAAACGGATGAAGTCCTTGATCCAGTAAATGTAGGTATGCTCAGTACGGAGGCTCATTCCGCGCAGGCGCATAAACGTACGAATATCATTCAGGAAGGGGCTTTTACCCATATCAATACCTCACACGAAGTACTGTATATAAAAACAGTGCATTTGAGTTTTTGTGAAATCAGTGCGCGTTTAGGCGCGAGTGTAAAGATGTATATGCTCGAATTGACACCAAAGCCAAAAATAAGGGTTATATAATCAATGAGTTACGGGATTGTCGGAAGTGATCGTGCGCAAAGTGTAAAGATGATCGTGGTGCGAAAGCGTGCTTGCGCGTTTTTATCCTGGTAAGAGTCTTATTATCGGCTCTTTTCGTAACAGTGACAGTCGGTTAGGCTCGGAACTTAAAATCAAATGAAGGTGTGTAAATGAGCACGCCTACGAATAAACTGTTATATTTCTTGAGAATCAACAACGTACATGAATAACCGGCTAGCTAGTTCTTTAACTCTAGAGCAAATAATAGAACGAAAACTATCGTTTCTTGAAACGAACGATATCAGCCCGTGGGATGGAGATAACTCCGACTTAGGCGAACGTGATGCACTTAAGCAAATGCTTAATGATTCAAAAAATCTAACTGAGCAGGTATTTGAAGCTAAATACAAAGCTGAGTTAGCAAGGTTAAAGAAGCGAGCTGAATCAAAAGAATTCTCGATTGAGGATAACGATGATTACTATGAGTCTTTTAACAACACTATTGTTACGATCTTAGAACTCATAAACCCAATTAATCTATATGATTTGGAAGATGACTGAAGTTCAAAATATAACAAAACGCTGTAGCAATAAGGCCCTAAATTCACCGCTTCGCGGCGGGCCTAGGATTCACTCCTTCGTCGCTCACCGCTAAGCTTGGCGTTAGAGTAAATATGAAATTTTTGATTAACGCGAATGTCTGTGACTCCAGTACGGTTGAACTAGCTAAAGAGTTAAGACGTGAATTTTCAAAAATTGCGGAACAACTTAGCGGAGATTACGGTGGTAGTATTGAGAACTTGTGGATTGATCTAGAGCTCTCAGAAATGAGGATGCTAGCTTTTGGTAAGCCTCCAAAGCTGTTTAGGTATCAAAAAAGAGTTTCTGGTGCTTCACGAATGAGGCTTCCTGCGGTTCCAGATTCTTATAATGTCGGTCATTATAGTGTTAGGCCTGACTTTGAATTTATTAAGAAAAATACTATTGAACAAAACATTAATTATATTTTTGGTTTGATTTATAACTCGACCGAGGTTTTGTTATCAAAACAAAAGAAACTGGGTGGATTTGATGCCACTAAGTTCAGAGATGCCTTTTCCTCGGCTTGTGTAAGTCTTGGGTATAGAATTCATGATGAAATACTCTAACAAAACGCTGAAATTCGTTACGGCCACAGAAAACGTGGTCTTCACTAGGACTCGCTTCGCTCGCCGTCTAGCGGGGCGTTAGCATGCAAGGAAAGTCGTGAAGCACATTTCATTCTTGGTTGCAGTACTTCTGATTGGGTGTTCCTCTTCTTGGAGTGAAGGACCCTATGAAGTTTACTGGATAGACGGCGTTAAAAGCCTTGGCTTTAACGTTGGTGATGGAGCATATATTGGGCGTATTGATGAGCCTAAGAGTATCAATACAAATGAAAAATACATTTCAGTATATGCTTGCCCAGAACAATCGTGTGCTTACTACTACATAGATCGGGAAAAAGACCATAAGTTTGCGGATGCTACCGAGTTTGTCTTTGGTCCATACACGAGAGAATCGTTCATTGATATTCAAAATAAATTGGTATTGCCAGAGATAAATGAGCAGTAAAAATGCTAACAAGGCCAGGCACGGCGACGGCTTTACCGTTACGGCTTCGCCTCCACAACAAGGCCGCGCGTGCTGGCGGCGTTAGTGCCTTTTCGGAAATTTGAACATGGCCGTAAAAAACCAGTATCAGAACTTGCTAAGATCTAAGATTGTATCTGCCATATATCAAGCAAAAGCGGCGGCAGGCTTCTCACACCAAGGAGTAAAGGGCACTGTTCTTGAGTTGCTAATTAGCCAGCTATTTCAACCATTATTGCCAGCTGACGTCGGAGTGGGTACTGGGCAGATAATAGATAGCTATAGTGGGAAGCTTTCGGGGCAAGTAGACATTATTCTTTATAATAGGGCTATCTTGCCTCCAATACTGATGGACGAAAAAGTTGGCGTTTTCCCAATAGAGTCTGTTCTTTATACAATCGAAGTTAAGACGACGTTAAATGCTACCGAGCTAAAAATGGCGCACGAGAGTGCAAAAAATATAGCTCAGAACTTTGGTTATCGTCCTGGTTTGAAAGGTGAAGATGGAAAGGAAAAGCATCACTCAATCGAGAAAGTAAGATCGGTAATATTCGCTCTTAATTCGGATCTTAGTGGCAATAAACTAAATGAGGCTGAGCGATATCGAAAATTATACGGCGATGATACAGCACACATAAGAGCTATTTGTGTTGCTGGAAAAGAATATTGGTACGATAACGGAAATTACTGGATAGGTTTTAAAGATGGTCAGGATTACGATGAGATTCTTGCTTTTATTGGTGGTGTGACTAATACCTATCGAGAAGTTTCGATTAGTCGGGGTCAGCCTTGCTTAGGTCACTATGTCATTCCTGAGGCAAAAGGATTTGTTGCGACGAAATCTCGGGATGTAGCTTCGGTAACGTTGACCTGTGAAGATTGTGGCATTGAAGGCGAAATGGTCCCAAATATCGGCCAAATGAATATCACTATTAATGGGGCTATTTCATCAAAAGAAAGCTGTCCTAATTGCGGAGGCAAAATGTCTTCGGAGAGTGGTGTCTATGTTTTTAAAAGTGGGCAGCTTATTGAGAGTAAATTAGGCTAACAAAGTGCTGCTAGGACAAACCTACGCTGCGCTTAGGTTTGCCCCAGAGAACGGCGTTAGGCATCATCAAAAAGGACATGCATGAGCGGACATATAAAAAAAATAGACTCAATTAAGAGTATGGCGGTCTATGATGATTTTCAGTGGTCATCATCCATGCGAGATGCAGGTAACAACATCGCAGAATTTAAAAACCTAAACATCATATATGGCCGCAACTACTCTGGTAAAACAACACTCTCCCGGATCTTCAGAGCTCTCGAAACCGGCACGATATCGGACAAATATAGTTCACCTGAGTTTCAATTGTCTTTTGATGGCGGCAGGATTGCCACGCAGAGGTCATTAAGTAATCATGATCAAATCGTTCGGGTTTTCAATGAGGACTTTGTCCGAGACAACCTTCGGTTCATTGTTGATGACGAGCAGACGATCAATTCATTCGCAATCTTGGGGGAAGACAACACAAGGCTTGAGGAAGAAATCGAGAAGCATGAAGCCGAACTTGGGAGCGAAGAGGACAAGTCTGGACTGCTGGGAGAACTCTTTGGGGCTGAAGAAAAATTCAAAGGCTCCAAAAAAGACCATGACGACAAGTCGTCAGAATTGGAGGGGAAGTTACGTGATAAAGCCAATAAGGCAAGCACTGGAATCAAGCACAATAAAACGTTTGGTGATGCCAACTACAATGTTCCTAAAATAAAGACGGACATCTCGACTGTTACTAAAGACACTTATTCTCCGCTTACTGATGAGCAGGTGAGCAAGTTTCACGACCTCCTTAGAGAAGAACCCAAATCGGAAATCCCTGAATCATCAACGTTCAATCTTCAATACTCTACTATCGTTTCAAAGGCTAAAGAGTTCATTGAAAAAAAGATTCAGGCATCTGATCCAATTCAGGAATTGCTAAACGATGCGGCTTTGGCCGCGTGGGTGAGGACTGGTCGGGGCCACCATCAAGAGAAAAGAGATAAGTGCGCATTTTGTGGCAGCGATCTTCCTGAAGATTTGTGGGAGAAGCTGGACAAGCATTTTAATCAGGAGTCTGAAGAGCTTCGTCAAGCATTGGAAACCCTGCTTGGATCGATTGAACGTGAGCGATCCCGAGTTCCTAATCTACTGAAAATCAAAAACTCGGATTTCTACTCTAACTTTACAGCCGACTTGGATTCATTGGCAGAACAGTTGTCGACCTTATCAGAGTCTTACAGCCAGAGTCTGGATTCGATAAAAGAACAGATCGAAAAAAGAATAGATGACATTTTTACGCCTCTTGAGTTTAAAACATCTGAGTCTATTGAAGATGCTTTGAATGCGGTCAGGGATTCGTATGAGGAGCTCAGAAACGAATCTAACCAGCTTACAGCTTCACTAAGCGCCGACCAATCAGAAGCTCGTGCGGCTCTCCGCCTCCATGAGGTTTATACATTCATAAACGACATTAAGTATGGAGACGAGTGTACGATCATTGAGGCATTGAATGTGGCTATGGGCGAAGCGAAGGAAGCTAAAAACACCGCAAAAGAAAAAGTTGATGTAAAACGAGAAAAGATCGCTGAACTGAAGGCCCAGTTAAAAGATGAAAGCAAGGGAGCTGATAGGGTAAACGATTATCTGAACAACTTTTTTGGCCACCAGTCTCTCTCACTAAAAGCCATTGAAGAAAACCTGGGGGACGCGTCATCTGGATACCGGTTTGAGGTAACTCGAAACGGCAAAAAAGCATTCCATCTCAGCGAAGGTGAATGCAGCCTGATAGCTTTCTGTTACTTCATGGCCAAGCTTGAAGACATAGAGACTAAAGGTAACCAGCCAATCATTTGGATCGATGACCCCATTTCCAGCTTGGATGCAAACCATATCTTTTTTGTCTACAGCCTTATTAATGCTGATATTGTAACGCCAGAGAAATATGAAGATGACGGTGAGATCAAGGAACGTGACCGTTTTAAGCAGCTATTTATTTCGACTCACAATTTGGATTTTTTGAAGTATCTGAAGCGGCTTCCCGGCGCTTTGAACACAAAAAAGTCCCAATACTTTATCATTAACCGAACGGATCAAGTCAGTGACATTACATTGATGCCTCGATACCTGAAAGACTACGTCACGGAGTTTAACTTTCTGTTTCATCAAATTTATAAATGCGCTCATGCCCAGATCGAGTGTGATGAAAATCATGATTGCTACTACAACTTTGGTAACAATGCCCGCAAGTTTCTTGAAGCATTCTTGTACTACAAATACCCCAATGCCGTAGAAAAAGATGATAAGTTGGCGCGTTTTTTCGGAGATGATGCATTGGCATCGTCACTAACGGATCGCATCAATAATGAGTTTTCCCATTTAGCAGGTGTATTTGAGAGAAGTGTTTTGCCTATTGATGTGCCTGAGATGAAGACAACGGCAAGTTTTATATTGCGAAAAATTGAAGAAAAAGATCCGGACCAGTATTCGGCGCTACTTCAAAGTATTGGGGTAGAAAATGCCTAACAAGCGCATGTTGTCGGACTGTGATCTTCCCCCGTTTTAACGGA
>NZ_DDCJ01000072.1:0-9372 GCF_002335285.1 Thalassolituus sp. UBA2009 | reverse complement strand
GAATCTTCGTCGAAGGTGCTCAGCCAGCGGCTGTGGTAAACCACCATACCGGTGATAAACATGCCGTTTACCACACCTTCGGGGAACATCATCATCGGCAGGTAGCGTAAATAATCACGCCAGATTAATTCCACCGGATGAACATCCAGTAACCACAAACTGAGAGCCTGTAAAAAGTCGGAAAATCCATGGGTTAAACCGGCATTTAAAAATCCGGCCACCAGAATATAAATGAAAGGATTGTGAGCAAGACGGCGATAAACCAGCAGATAAAAACCGTAGCTGAATAATACCGGTAACGCACCGGCCAATAAGAACTGATATGGCAAAGCCGCCCACCAGAGTTTTCCTACCAGCACCAGAATAACCTGTACCAGCAGTACCGACAGCAATGCCAGACGCCAGCCCATCATCAGTGTAATCGCAGTAACCCCCATTAAATGAAAGCTCAGCCCTGGCAATATACCCGCCTGCATATTCCACAACAAAGCCAGTACGACCACACTACCGAAAAAGAAATGCTGCGCACCGCGCAGGTTAAGTAACGCCTGCCAGTTATAACTGAGCAGTGCAGGAATTAGTAAAAGAACAGAGATAATGGCCGACCACCAGAGTGCCATTTCAGGCAGGAGGCCGGAGTCAATCATGCCTGCAGCTCCAGACAATAAAGCAGGGCATCTTCATGACCAGAGGCGGTCGGATAATAATTGCGCCGGCAACCGGCCTGACAAAAGCCCATAGACTCGTACAGGGCAATCGCTTTGTGATTACTTTCCCGAACTTCCAGAAACCATTGTTCGGCCTGCTGCTCCTGCAAAAAATCATGCAGTGCATTCATCAGCACACGACCAGCGCCCCGCCCCTGTTGCTTCGGGTCAACGGCGATCATCAGTAATTCAGACTCACCAGCCACCAGCGTAATCACCGCATAGGCAATAACCTGGTAGTTGTTTTCCAACACCCAGACGCAATGTTCACGGGAAAAATAGCGGCGTAATACGCTTTCCGGCCAGGCGTGAAAATGAGCCTGCTGTTCTATCTGATAAACCGCAGAAAAATCGGCGTCAACCGCAGGACGGACATGCATGGTGTTATAACTCGGTCTGAGTCAGCAGGGCCTGCCAGAGCTGACGCTTATATTGAGCGTTTTGCATCACATCAGAAAGGCAGGCCGCGCGGAATAACAGTGGCGCCTGAACCTGTTGCAGCCAATGATCGCTGTCCTGACCAAAAGCCACGGCATAGCGCACGCCCTGATCGCGCAGGAATTGCCATTGCGCCGACAGCGCCTGCAATGCGACAGGCCGGCTCTGATCATCATGGGCAGATTCAATAAACGGCCAGCGGAAACATAATGGCGCCTGCAGCAAACCGGCCGGTGCCTGCAGAGCAGACATTACCCGGTAAGCAAAAGCCGCCAGACGTTCAGCCTGAGCAGCATCGTCGCATACCCAGACACCACCGGCCGATACCCGCAGAAAGTGCAGTTCAAAACGCGGTGGAGTAAGGTCAGTCGTTGCAGCAGCGGCAACGTCAGCAACAGATTCAGAAGCAACGTCAGAAATAGCCACAGCCGGAGTGTCTGCAGGTTTGCTTTGCGCAGCAGGCTCTTTGGCAACAGGCTGCGCGGCGGCCTCATGCAGCAGCTGAGCTGCCATCGGGTGAGCAATATGGCCACCACCTTCAGACGTCAGTGCCGGACGAGGCGCCGCAGCATGAGCATCTTCCGGCAACCAGCGCGGGGCCGGTACGCCGGGCAGCGGCTGGCGTGGCATCCACTGTACGATGCCCATTGCCTGCAAATAATCGAGCCGCTGCTGCTCACGCACTGGTTATACGCCGTCGGACTGAGGATGCTGACGTTCTGCACCGGTCAGCAACAGATTCAGGGCGTGTATATAGGCTTTGGCTGATGCCACAACGATATCAGTGTCGGCACCACTGCCATTCACAATACGGCCACCCTTCTCCAGACGCACAGTTACTTCCCCCTGAGAATCGGTTCCCTGAGTGATGGCATTGACAGAGTACAACAGCAAATTGGCACCGGAGTTGGCCACACCTTCAATGGCTTTAAGCGCGGCATCCACCGGGCCACTGCCGTTGGCTTTAGAGCGCTGCTCTGTACCGTTATGGCTGACCACCACTTCCGCAACCGGGGTTTCACCGATGGCGGAATGGCATTCCAGTGCCACCAGTTTGTAAGCTTCAGGGGCAGAGTTGCTGATGGTTTCTGTCACCAGTGCCTGCAGATCTTCGTCGAAGATTTCGTGCTTTTTATCCGCCAGTTCTTTAAAGCGGGTAAAGGCTTCGTTCAGGGCCGCATCGGTATCAAAAGTTACGCCCAGCTCTTCCAGACGGCTGCGGAATGCAGCACGGCCAGAATGCTTACCCATTACCATTTTATTGGCGCCCCAACCGACATCTTCGGCCTTCATGATTTCATAGGTTTCACGGTGCTTGAGCACGCCATCCTGATGAATACCGGATTCATGCGCAAAGGCATTGGCGCCAACGATGGCTTTGTTCGGCTGTACCGGGAAACCAGTAATGGACGATACCAGACGCGACGTCGGTACAATTTGGGTAGTGTCGATATTGGTGCTGATATTGAACAGATCGTGACGGGTACGGGTGGCCATCACAATTTCTTCCAGTGCCGCATTACCGGCACGCTCACCCAAGCCGTTAATGGTGCATTCCACCTGACGGGCACCGTTGGCTACAGCAGCCAGCGAGTTGGCAACAGCCAAACCAAGGTCGTTATGACAATGCACCGAGAAAATAGCTTTATCGGCGTTAGGAATACGTTCCAGCAGGGTTTTGATTTTGTAACCAAATTCTTCCGGAATGGCATAACCCACGGTATCCGGAATATTGATGGTACGCGCGCCGGCGTTAATCGCAGCTTCAATAATGCGGCACAGGAAATCGTTTTCAGAGCGGCCGGCGTCTTCGCAGGAGAACTCCACATCGTCAACAAAGCTGCGGGCTTTTTTCACGGCGTAAACCGCCTGCTCAACCACCTGATCGGGCTGCATACGCAGTTTGTACTGCATATGAATTGGCGAGGTAGCAATAAAGGTGTGAATACGCGCGCGCTCGGCTTTTTTCAGTGCTTCGGCGGCGTGTTCCAGATCGCGGTCAACCGCACGGGCCAGGCTACAGATAGTGCTCTCACGTACCGCTTCGGCAACGGCCTGAATCGCAGCAAAGTCGCCCGGAGATGCGGCGGCAAAGCCAGCTTCAATCACATCAACGCGCATTTTTTCCAGCGCTTTACCGATGCGGACCTTTTCTTCCTTGGTCATGGACGCGCCCGGGCTCTGCTCGCCGTCACGCATGGTGGTGTCAAAAATGACCAAACGGTCTTGCTGGCTCATGTGCTACTCCGCTGCCAATGAATCGAGCGCATAGTATACGCACGATCAGAGTGATTGGCAGCAGCCGTATGAGATTAGCGGATAGGTGTCGCCGTCAGGTTAGTGGTCATATTCAGGTTCTGCATCACGATACCGGAGAATACGGTTTGTGGCAGATCAACATCCGGATGCTTCAGCTGAACCTGGTCAATCTGAAGATCCTTAAAGGACACATTCCCCTGCACCGCGAAGCCCTGCGGACGCAATGCCAGCTGAGCCGCCGTTGGGTTTGCAACGTAGGTATACGTGGTACGGCTATCGTCATCGTAGATCAGCTCTTCTTGCACGACCAGATCAGGGTCATACTCTCCGCTGTATTTTTTCAACACTTTGGTTTCATAGACATCAATTTTCAGGTTGGCCTGAAAACCATAATCGTTGCTGTCAGTCACGCCCAGTCCATCACTGGTACTGTAAGAATCAAAAATAATCTGCGTTCCTTTACCATCCAAATTTCGATTGTTCTCCCAGGTCAGACGATTTCCTCGCTTCAATGTCCCATCTGGATTATATTCCGATGGTGCAAAAGCAGCTTTCAGCGCAACCGTCATCCCTTCATTGCCACGGTCTTCCCAGCGGCCGCCATTGTTAGCACAGCTCGCCGCATCACCACTAGCACCAACGCACACAGCACCAGAACCGCCTGGATTAATGGTGAGAGACGATCCTTTTTCAAAACGTTCCAGCTGAATACGGCCAAGGCTGCGGCCGGTATTTTTATCGCCCCAGCGCATGTTATCCACATTCATAGTGCTCCACTGTTCAGTGCGGTTTACGCTGAGACCGGTATTGCTGACATCCACCTGAATGCCACGCAGATGGATATCGTAATTCACCCCGGTGGCCCAGACGCCATTACCGTTTTCATCAATGGATAAACCAATATTGGAATCACTGAACAAATAATCGCCATCAATCTGAATACCGCCACCACTGACGCCGCCAGCAGTGATCAGCGTATAGCCATCAAGATTGAAATCCATTGCCTGGAACACTTCCAGCGACAGCAGCAATTCAGCCCCCCCCTGAATCGGGGCCGTTTTATTACCAACACGTAAGCCATCAATACTGTAACTGCCCTGAACGCGGTTCATACCCATAGCAATCGCGGTTTTGTCTGCGGTGCCGGCATTGTTATCGTGATCAAATGAACGCACATCCAGTGTCAGATCACCACGACCATAGCTTTCGATACCACTGACGACCACCATACGGCCATTATCAATATAGGCAGCTTCCGCATTCGCCAGATTCCATTCAACCGCAGCTGACATACCGTCGCTGGAACCATTCAGTCCTGAATAAAAGCCCGTTGCATAAGGCCGAATTGCCGCAGGTAAATCAGTAAATACCGGCTGACGGATGCCCGGATAAAAAGCCATACGATTGCTATAGCCATTGCCATCTTTAAACAGAAAATCCAGCTGAATTGCACCAACAGGATTAGAACTGTCACCAATCAGAATTTGATTCGCATTAAAGGAACCATCTAACTGGTCATAGCCCAGCAACAGATGATCAGACATCACATCAAAAGTAAGGTTAGTAACATTCAGCGCGCCGCTGAAATTACCCATAAACAGTGAATTACCATCATCGGTAAAACGTACATAGTTGGTTGGATCATCCAGAATACTTAACGATGCATTAAGACTGATACCTTCCGCACCATCACGTCCACCGGCAAAAATCTGAGCATCACCCGACAATGCCAGCTGTCCGGCCAAGGTGCCCAGCGACACGCCACCTAACTTCACGCCGCCAGTAGAGAAGGAGTAACTGAATTCATCCAGATCAAAATTCAATCCTGTCCGGGAGCCATCAACCGCTTCACCGATGGCCAGGCGGGTAATATTAGCGTTGTAGCCGATATCATCAAAACTCACCGAACTGCCATTGGTTGTCCAGATCAGTTCTGCATCACTGATTGATGTCTGGAAGCTCCCCTCAAGAAAATTTTCAAGCGAGCTACTGGCACCAACCTTAATCAGATTGGTGCCGCTGTAATTCAGACGGAACTGACCAAAGCTCGCTGCTGAGTCATTGATACGGATCGCACCAATATCCAAAGAGGTTGGATAAACCTCACTGTTAATTTGTAACGATCCATCCGCAAGCACATCAACAACCTGCTTGCTGGACGAAGGCAGTGATATATCAGCCTGACTACCCCGTTCGATATTTTGTAGCTGCAGCCTGTTGGCATCTTCTGTGTAGGTAACATCTCCGACTGTCAGATGGCTAGAGGTTTCTAACGTGATGCCTGCCTGTGCATTAACCGTCTGCAGCTCCTGATCCGCCATCGGCACCAGGCCAGCATTCAGCAATGAAGGTGCTGCAACCAAACTGCTTATTATTATTTTTTTCATCATGGCGCCCCGGTTGGGAAAATCAGCAGATTCCCCTGCAAATTGGCTTTGCCGTTGATATTGACTGTCATGATATCGGTTTGCATAAAACTAGCATCCGTCGGCCGGGCACTGTTACTGTTGGCAATGGTGAATGAAGCATCCTCATAGTTCAGGTTATTGGGCAAACCGATTTCAAAAACATCACTATTAAAGGCCGCACCATCGCCATCAAAATCTGAATTAATCTTTCGGGTTCGCAGGGTTAATCCTTCAAAAGAAAAACGTCCACGAATATTATCCAGCACCAACCAACCACCGCCAGCTCCTGAGTTGACGGCAATACGTCCACCACAGCGTTTATCGGTTGAGGCTGTTGTACAACTGGTTTGCCAGCTGTAACCATTGTCCGACGGACCATCGACATTTAGCGGGCCGCCGTTTTCATTGATTGTAATATCGCCCGACAGATACACACCGCCCTGACCGGAGACAGCACTTAAATCTTCGGAACTTAAAGGCTCCAATGCGAAGCCATAAGTCGGCATAAAGGAAGCAAAGATGATCAGTAAGCGTTTCATCATAAGTCTCTGCTCGTTGCCCGCAGATACTGAATCTGCATATTGGAAATGGTGGCACTACCGAAGTCTGAGCCACCCACAGATAACTTCCCAATATGAATATCAGCGCGAGGGCCGTTATTATAAAAATCGGAGTATCCTGCACTTCCCAAAGCGCAGCCACCAGAAGAATTCAAGTCAGCACAGGCACTATTCAGACGGCCAACTTCAATGGTGAAGTTACCACTCGAATCTACCTCAAAAGTCACCGGCTGCTTCTCCCCCCAGCCCAACTCGTTCTCAAGGACAAAATTCTGAAAGCGAACATCCTGACCACAATTATTACCTGCCGAATCACAGGCATAAAATGTCAGGTCGCTGGCAAAGACTTTTAATGCTAGGTTGCCAACCATCTCGTTATTTTCACCCCACAGACGGATATAACTGCCATCGATAGCAACACCCTGGGCATGTCCTTCGAGTGACTGAGCCTGAGAACCTGCAACATTTAAGTCATAACGAATACCGAAGTCAGCACGCTCTGCCGCTCTGCTGTTTAATACCGAAGTGTCGATGCCGGTAACACGATCAACACGCTGGCCCGTTGACTGCTGCTGATTAGGGTAGCGCCGTTCTGTACGAGTCTCTGTGGCCAAAACAAGCATACTATCCGTACCAGATTCAGACCCCACCTTACGGTGCGGAGCGCTATATTCAAAAACAGCTTTATCCGCAATACCAATAGTATCGCCGTCTACCAGTTCAAGATTGTAGGGATAGAGTAAGCGACCAAGATTAACCGGATTGCCAATAACATTAGCACCCCGATTGCTACCCGCCCCCGCGACATAAAACTGAGAGACACTCAGGACGACATCCTGACCATCTTTATTTTTAATACCACTGATATCCAGCCGGTTTCCGTTGGCAACATCAGTGCCCGCTTCAAAGGCAAAGTCTTCCAGAATAAAGCCGATACCTTCACCATCAACGGCACCCAGCTCCCGATCATCCAAACCAATTAACTCAGCTTGAGTCTGGGTTACCGTTGACAAAAGAACGACGCTAAACATCACACAACGAATATTCTTAGTCATAATAAGGGTCCAGGAATTTTGTGCGGATACGTTCGATACCATTAAAAGACTGCTCGAAGTCAACCGTAATACCGCCATTTGGGATATTCATAAAGGCTCCTGAGACCGTTGGAGTACCAACACCGTTATCTATCCAGCTGATGCTTTTAGTCTGGAAAGACAAAAACATACCAGTAGCTGGATTGCCACTTTTCCCAACATCCAGCGTTCTAAAAGAATTAAGTCTAAAACAAGTACTGATACCAAGAATCGCGCAATTACTTGCAGTCAAAGATGAAACGACATCATTGAGCCAACAACCACCATCAACACATTGCAATGAGTTTCCATTAGCAAGACCAACCCCAACAGCCCGAACAGAATCAGGTTCACCTGTAACAGGATTAAGCAACACAGCGCGATCAACCGACTCCATCATCGTGTTATCACCAACACCAGCAACACCTAATAGGAAGCGAACAAATCCACTTGCTTGATCACGTATCGGCTTAGCACGACCACGCACATCTACCTGTAAATTACCTGTAAGCGACTCAATATTTCCACTGAGCTTGCCTAATGCAGAGCCAAAGCCTAAGCGAATACCAACCAACTCTTCCTTTCCATTTACATCCTCAAACGCCAACTCAAAGAAAGGATCTGTAATACGGAATGGATTGAGAGTGCCGTCGTTATTAACACTGCCAAGTGCAAAATCATTAATGCGTATATCACTGCTTCCTGCAGCCTCACCCGCACGGTCATATCGGCCCAGCTCAACAAGATCGGAGTTCATGGATATGTCAATGTCCATACCAAAGGTGAACTTTGTAAAGTCGACGGAGCCAGAAGTATCGCGGTCTATCTGAAAGAAAGCCTGCCCAGTCTGAATTCCCAACTCCTCGTCTGTCATAGGCTGCATTGCAGCAGCGACGATAGGAGAAAGTACAACCGTAAGGACAAGCGTGAAGATTATTTTTATCACTTGGCACCTTGGTACAATAAAGCGAGCACAGGGAAGATTACTATTAATGACTGTAATACAGGTGGAGAGTAACCGTGGTGATCGCTTGTTTATGTTTTTTATAATTTGTTAACTTAGGTTACAGGCTGCCAGAAAAGCATCAATCAATATTAGAAGTACGTCCGTACCCTTTACACAAATAAATAAGACCTTAGTTTTGTTTTTTTAAAAGCATTACCCTAAAACTCAGGATTTATGCACCAACGTTCAGCTTTTCCATAACCAAAAGAAGTAATTCCCCTGGACAAACATATCCAACAACTCCAGACCTAAAAACAAAAGCCTCTCGCCAGCTTCGATGCTGAAAGCCTTTAAAAGAGCTGGAAGATAGACAGCGCTGCAGATTCAGCACTCGTTGGCCGAGGCAGTACACTTCAAACAGATAGATAGCAGATCAGAGTAAACGTGATAGCGACTGTTGCACTGCAGAACTCAATAAACACAGTGTTGTATTTATCCCAGACGCCTTGATTCAATCCCACAGGCCTTGGCTTACGTCTATGAGCACTTACCATTAAAAACCTCCCAGCGTGCGCTGGCGGGGCTGTAAATCATGGTTCAGTTAGCCACGCCGTTTAACGCGGACAGTGTCAGCCAAAACCCTGTTTCAAACAAACAAAAACCCCTGCAGCTGAGCTACAGAGGCTTGGAGTAAGTACCTGGTTGGCGAAGTTAACACCTTTATGGCCGTGGCCTGTACAGCAGGGTGGTCATCGGAGAGCCATTAAGTTATTGCAGGTATTTTATTCAGACAAAGACTGAACGGCAGGATGCTGTTCAGCACAGCGGAGCTGCCTGAAGGGTTGGCACAGGGAAGTGCCAACATGAAAAAACCCCAACCGCATAGCGATTGGGGTTTTAGAATAAGAGCTTGACGAAGACCTACTCTCACATGGGGAAGCCCCACACTACCATCGGCGATGCTGCGTTTCACTTCTGAGT
>NZ_DDCJ01000078.1:0-8245 GCF_002335285.1 Thalassolituus sp. UBA2009 | reverse complement strand
TCTGCAGGTGTGGATTCTGGTCAACAATCCACTGCTCTAAAGCGGATTCCAGCCAATCTTCACGGCCCGCTATGCTGATGCTGTGCGGCAGTTGGCCTGCAGCCCGGTGTTTATTAAACGTGGTGCGGCTCATGCCTAAAGCGGCGGCCGCTTCGCTGATGTTCATTTTTTTCTGGTGCAGAATGCCCAGGCTGACTTCTGCTTTTTGATGTGCTGCCATATGACCTCCTTGAAACCAAGCCCCCTTGATATAGGGGGCCAACTATCAGAACTTTTTGCCGTTTTTTAAGCGGCGACTTTCTGGCTTGTGGTCTTCCCGGCTGGCGTTGTATTCCAACTTTTCGAGCATCGCTCCAGCCACATCGAGTTCGAATCCACCGGCATAATCCAGAATGCGAATAAGCGCATCGGCCAGTTCCACTTCTTCCATGCTGCGATTGGGTAATTTGTCGTCTTTCAGGTTTTTGCGCACACCTTCCATGCATTCGGAAATTTCGGAATGAATCAGGCACAGCAGTTCACCTTTATTCCGTTGCACCTTTTCGCCGGTATGAATGTCGTGCCACCACCCGGCGTCTACATTGCGCTGGTGTACCAGCTTCTGAAGATCAGCCAGAGTTTTAACCAGCGTTGGCAAAACGACTTCTTGTTCAAATTCTTTCAGTGCTATTTCTGTTGTCATTTCTCACGCCCTATCAGTTGATTTATGTGTTGTTCATTACTGCAGCCAGCCTAAAAAAGTCGGCGGGCTTCCCGCCCGCCTTCGCTCAGGGTGCTGTGCGATTCGTAAAATTTTTTAGTGGATGACTGGCATCAAAAGCCCGGAAATCTTTCGGGCGCTGTCGTCGTCGATTGGCCCCAGCAGCATGGCGCCGGTATCCAGATAGGTGCCGCCGTCCAGCCGGGTAAGGCTCAGGTCAGCGGTATAAGAATTTGATATAGCGCAGGCAGAGCTGTTGTTAATGGTGATACCGAAGACATCGCCATCTACCACAACATTAACCTGCGTGTTTTTTACGGTGATAACCGCTGCCTGCTGGGCGGTGTAGCGCCGGGCTCTGATTGGCTTATCCATGCCTGCCCCCTTATTGCGCGTTCGTTTCGGATGCGGACTCTTGAACACCTGCAGGCTGAATATTCACAGCCTCCCAGGCACTAATCTGATCCTCTGTCCAGAACTCAACGGTACCTATGCGGTGCTGCGGCGGCAGGTATCCGCTATCGCTCCAGTTGTAGATAGTTTTGCGACTAATTCCCCAGCGCTTCGCCAAATCAGACGGCGAAAGGCGTGGCTTTCCAATGAATTCATGGTTTGCAGACATAGCGAACCCCTTTAAGTAAGGCGTGACTTATGAGGCGGACTGTGTACTATGTAAATTCTGAATAAACTAAGTATGAGTCCCCTTTGTTACTCAGCACTATAGAAGTCTTTAAAGTTACTCGTCAAGTACTTTTTAAGACTTTGAGTATTCAAAGGGACTTGGGGAAATATGGATAATTTTCAACAACGCATTCAATTGCTGATTGATAGGCATGGCCGCAAGGCTCTATCTGAAGCTACTGGCATATCCACAACGCAGCTTCATCGCCTACGGACTGGCTCTGATACCACCCGTGAAAACCTGATTCGCCTGTCCGATGCCACCGGCACTGAGTTCTTATGGCTTGGTAAAGGTGAAGGCCCGATGTATTCGGACGGCACCCCAGCACCCACCATGCCCACAGCACCCGCGCCTGAGTTTTCCAAAGATGAGATCGAGATTGTGGAACTATTCCGCAAAGCGGATTTGTCGCTGAAGCTGCAGGTGTTCCAGCTTCTTAAAGGCGGCAGTCCGCACCAGGGTGGCATAAGTGCTGCTGGCCACGGTACTAACATTGTGTCCAGCGGTGACGGCAGTATTGCTGCTGCCGGAAATGTGAAGAAAGGATCTGACCAGTAATATTAAGGAGGATTGGCGTGACGGATTTTACCAATATCACCGCCAGCGGCCCCAACAGCATTGCTGCCAATGGTGATGTATTTCAGGAAACACATCACCACCACGCCCAGCCACAGAAAGACCCGCTGACAACTGCACTGGAGCAACGTAACCAGGCTTATTACAGCTGGCAAGATTTTGATAAAAAACGCCGGACTGCATTGCGCAGCCGGTGGTTTAATATCTGGAATGCTGGTGCACTGTTGTCTGGCTCTGCGCTTGCCGCCGCTATTTTCTTTATCGTTTGGCCCGGATTAATCCATTATGGGTTGGTTTACTGGCTGACTCATCAAGATCACCTGATAAATAACCTGACCACCTTCAGCGGTGCGTTAGTTTTAATCCCATTTATTTCTTTGTCTTTGTGTGCCTGGCGTATTGGTATTCGCCGTCAGATAGCTCTGGAAGATGCAATTTATTTTGCCTCTCATGCCCGCGCAATGGCTGATGAATGTCACCGACTGGATGCACAGATTAAGTACTTTAAGAAACACGGATCGTTATGAAATTAACCAAAGAAAATGTAACAAGTCATTTCGAGTCGATGCTTATCCGTACTCGTAGAGATTATGTTCGCCTGAGTCAGGTTAAGTATTTAAAGACTTTTCAACATCCTGAAAATAATACTCGGTACATAGTTGACCGCTGCCAATCAGTTTACCGGGTTGGGGAAAGGATTAAGACGTTTGAACGTGAACTACCCAAATTGGTTCTGGATACACCAGTTTATTCGCCAGTAAAGTTAGAAAATCCATTTATCGTAGAAATATTAAACAACGAGATTGGTATAGATCAGTGGCAATTCAATGTTGGTTATTGCTTCAGGGAGGCACTTGGCCTGCGTTACGTACAGCGTCGCAGTACAGATAAAGAGACAAGAAAGTTAAGCACATTCTCTGAATGGTTACAGAGCCCAATATTAAAATTCTCGACAGGCGATCTTATATCTCACAAGCACGAACAGATAATGATCCAAGTCGAAGAAGGCCTTCCCTCTGGCTTTGTTGATACAACCATTGAGCATGGGATGCTGCGGTGCGCAGTTTATGAGTTTGATAGCGATAAAAGCAAATGGACTCTGAACGCCAGATACCATGGCAATCAGTTTGATTTTTTAATGGTACTTATTTTTGGTCTAAGTGAACTAAGTCGATTCACTAAATTATTAAATACTTCTCCAGAGAATGCATGAGCAGGGATTTTTTTATGGATATTTTCGCTAAGTTCAACAGAAAGGATACTCAGGATCGTCAGATAGATACTCTAATTGGCTTGAGCAAAGGGCTTACTGCTGACGGAGTAGTTAATCAGGCAGAAGCTGAGTTTCTATTAAGTTGGCTTATTCAGAATACTCAGAATGAAAGCAACAACCCTATCTTTGAAAACCTGTTAATAAAACTGACAGATATGCTAAAAGACGGTGTTCTTGATCAGGATGAATCCTCTGAGTTGCTTTCTATCTTGCGCTCACTGGCTGGCGAAAAATCAGAAATTGGTGAGCTGTCAAAGTCAGCATCACTACCCATTAATCAACCCCTTCCGGATATTACCTTTGAAGGTAATTCCTTTTTGTTCACCGGCACTTGTGCTTACGGAACCCGTAAACAATGTCAGGCTGCTGTTGAAACACTTGGTGGCATTGTGGCCAGTGGAGTTACCCGCAACCTCAACTATTTGGTTATCGGTACTTACGTCACCGATAGCTGGGCACACGAATCCTTTGGCCGGAAGATTGAAAAGGCTATGGACTACCGCAACCAAGGCTTACCCCTATCAATCATCACAGAAGAACACTGGGCTACCCAGGGAAAACTTCTGTAATTCTGCGGAGATCACCATGCGCCAGTTAATTCATATCGACAAAGCCGGGCATATTATCGGTGAGTTTCCGCACGATATTAATGCCGGTTTTCAGGATTGCCGCCGGGGGCTTCGCCGCCGCCTGGTGAATGTTAAAGAGGCCGGTCAGATGCCGCTTGATGTGGCATTAAAACTGGCCGAAGAGCGCTATAAGTTGGAAGAAAAGCGCATCCGCGAAGTGCAGTTTGTTGCCGACGAAAAGCGAAAGCAGGCTGAATACCGGCGTAAAAATATGTCGTTCTCGGATGCTGCAGACAACTGGCTGAAGCATGTGGGTGTGGTTAACTCAGAAGTAACGGTTGCGCGCTATGCGCAGACGATCCGCTTATATTTGTCTACCGTTGGCGACCACCGCCTGCGCGATTTCGGGCGTGAACATAACATCAGGTTTTTTGATGAACTGGCCAAGGTTAAAGCGGTTAACCGTGGTGACCGTACCATTTCAGCAGCAACTCAGAATATGCACATGCGTCAGCTGGCTGTGTTTCTGGGCTGGGCCAACGATAACGAACTGATCGACAAGTTACCGCGCCTGAAGAAGGCGCAGCCCAAAGTGAAAGAAATGGAAGTATTCAGCCTGCAGCACCTGGAGCAGCTGAAAAAGTGGTTGCTGTCCAATATTGAAAATTCTGCCCGGGGGCGGCCAGCCGTTAACGCCCGTAATCTGTACCGCGCTTTTATGCTGGCCACCAATGCCCTGCTGCGTAAGGGTGCCATCGGCGCATTGCCGCTATCCGGCATTGACCTGGACGCAAAGCTGGTGCGTATTCGTGATGTGCCAGAGCTGGGCTGGCAAAACAAGGCAAACCGCTGGCCGAATAAACCAATGAATGCCCGCCTGTATGAATTCCTGCGTGATGACCTTGCTGCCCGTGATCCGGCAGAGCGCTGGTATCTGGATGATGGCCGGGGCAACCCATGGTATGCCGACCCGTCACACATCAGCAAAGCCATGACCCGCGCCTGTAAAGCCGCTGGCCTGCCGGGTGGCGTGAAGCCGTTTCACTGGGGAATGCGCGCCGCGCTTATCACCTGGCTGCTGAACAACGGTGAAAGCCCGCAGAAGGTGCAGCAACTGGCCGACCATGCCAGCGTTACGACCACCATGCGCTACTTCAACACGCGAGAAGCGAGCCAGCAGGAGGCCGTCGATAGGCTGCCGGAAATCTGATTTTTATGTCAAATCCGTGTCAACTTTTCATGCACAAATAAAAACTCCTTTAGAAACAATAGCTTATTGGTGATACGCCAGCGACTCATAATCGCCAGGTCCCCGGTTCGAGCCCGGGAAGGCCCACCATTTTTTCCTTTAAAATCAAAAAATTAAAATAAATACATCCTGATGTGCGGTGATGCTCCTGATGAGCACATTTCCAGATAACCTGAGCAGACCTCTGATCAGAAAATCCCAGACTTATTCCTGAACAGTGCCCGGATCAGCAACCGACAGATCACAGGCTTTGCCCTGTCTGCGCACGTTGGTTACGTTGCGCGCGCCAGGCGCTGAAGCGTTCCTGCGTGCCAATAACAAAGACAAAGAAAGCCGGTACAAAGAACACCGCCAGCACAGTGCCACTGAGCATGCCACCGAACACTCCGGTGCCGATGGCGTGCTGGGTTTCGGCACTGGCGCCGGAGGCGAGCATCAGCGGCAGCACACCGAGGGTAAAGGCCAGCGAGGTCATCAGAATCGGACGCAGGCGCAGGCGCGCGGCGGTCACCGCTGATTCGATCAGCGATGTTCCTTCTGCATGTAACTGGCGGGCGAATTCGACGATCAGGATGGCATTCTTCGCCGACAGGCCGATGATGGTGATCATGCCAACCTTAAAGAACACGTCGTTGGGCATACCACGCAGCATCACCGCGGCCACGGCACCCAGCAGGCCGAGCGGCACCACCAGCATCACCGACAACGGAATCGACCAGCTTTCGTACAGCGCCGCCAGTACCAGAAAAACCACCAGCGCCGACAACAGCATCAGCAGCGGAGCCTGCGCCGCCGACTGGCGTTCCTGCAATGACGCCCCCGTCCAGGCTGCGGCATAGCCTTTTGGCAGCTGCGCTACCAGACGTTCCATTTCGGCCATCGCAGCACCGCTGGACACACCGGGCGCTGCACCTCCGGAAATACGTATTGCCGGAAAGCCCTGGAAGCGCAGCAACTGTTGCGCCGACTCGCTCCACACCGGCGTTACCACCTCGCGCAGCGCCACCATACCGCCACTGGTATTGCGCACGCGCAGATCAAGTACATCGTCCAGCTGCATACGAGCCGGGGCATCAGCCTGCAGGATGACCTGCTGCATACGGCCGGCATTGGGGAAATCATTGACGTACAGCGAGCCCATCGCCGCCGACAGCGTGTTGCTCACGTCAATAAAAGACAAACCCATGGCCGCGGCTTTCTGCCGGTCAATTTCAAGATGAATACTTTCACCGGGCGGCAGACCATCCGGATAAACGTCACTGACGATCCCGCTCTGTGCTGCCAGCTCCAGCAGCTGTGCCTGCGCCGCCAGCAAGGCAGCCTCGCCACGGTTAGCCCGATCCTGCAGGAACAGACTGAAACCGGAAGAGGTACCCAGCTCATCGATGGCCGGTGGCATCAGGCTCATCACCGTACCTTCGACGCTACCGGCCATAGCCTGCTGCGCCAGTTCAGCTTCTTCCGCTGCGCTAGCACCATCTCGCTGATCCCAGTCTTTGAGCATGGTGAACGCCATCGCGGCATTGGGACCGGAACCGGCAAAGCTGAAACCAAGCACCACCATGTTGGCATCGAGCGCCGGACGTGAAGCGACGTGTGCCTCATAGGCCTTCACCACCTCCAGCGTACGTTCGCTGGTAGCGCCGGTGGGCAGCTGAATGGAGGTCATAAAGTAGCCCTGATCTTCATCCGGCAGAAAGGATGAGGGCAATTGTTGAGCGGCAAGAATCAACACCATACAGAGCACGGCGAACGCCGCCATCATCCGTCCGCTGCGCCCGACCAGACGCGCCACCTGCGCACCATAGCCTGCGGTAAGACGCCCGAATCCCCGGTTAAAGGCACCGAAAAAACCGCGTTGTTCATGGTGGCCGGGGCTCACCGGACGCAATAGCGTGGCGCATAACGCTGGTGTCAGGCTTAGAGCAAGGAAGGCCGAGAACAGGATCGACACCGCCATCGACAGGGTGAACTGCTGGTAAATTACGCCGACCGAACCGCTGCCGAAGGCCATGGGAATAAATACAGCGGTGAGTACCAGCGTAATGCCGATGATTGCCCCGGTGATTTCATTCATTGCCCGCATGGTCGCCTCTTTCGGCGACAGCCCTTTAGTGGCCATCAGCCGCTCGACGTTCTCCACCACCACGATGGCGTCGTCAACGATGATGCCGATGGCCAGCACCATACCGAACATGGTCAGCGAGTTGATCGAGAACCCGGCCAGCAACATCACGGCGAAGGTGCCGAGCAGCGCAATGGGCGCGACGATGGCCGGAATCAGCGTATAGCGCAGGTTCTGCAGGAACAGGAACATCACCAGAAACACCAGCACCATGGCCTCGAACAGGGTATAGATCACCTTTTCGATGGACACTTTGACGAAAGGCGCAGTATCGAACGGTACCGAATAAGCCATGCCCGCCGGCATGCCCGGCGCCAGCTCAGCCAGACGTTCGCGCACGGCTGCAGCGGTACGCACGGCATTGGCACCTGGCGATAACTGAATAGCCGCACTGGTCGCCACCACGCCGTTTTCGCGGTTAGAAAACCCATAAGACTGCGCCCCCAGCTCAACCCGTGCTACGTCACCGAGCAGCAGTGCTGAGCCATCGCTTCCGGCACGCAGAACAATAGCCGCGAACTGCTCCGGGGCCGTCAGTTGTCCCTGCACGGTCAACGGCACGGTCAGACGCTGGCCCGGCAGTGCGGGTTCGTCGCCAATGCGTCCGGGAGCGATCTGCACATTCTGCTGCTCAATGGCCGCAGCCAGTTCGTTCATGGTCAGGCCATAGGTGCTGAGCTTATCCGGGTCGACCCAGACGCGCATGGCCTGTTCAGCACCGAACAGCTGTACCCGCCCCACACCATCGATGCGGCGCAACTCTTCGACGATATTGCGCGCCATGTAGTCGTTTAATGCGACTTCATCGAACTGGCCGCAGGGCGATGTCAGGCCGACCATCATCAGAAAGCCCGAAGACGCCGACTCGACCTGCAGCCCACTCTGTCGCACGGCTTGCGGCAGTCGCGGCTCGACAGCTTTGATGCGGTTCTGCACATCGACCTGTGCCAGTTCGGCGTCGGTGCCCGGTTTAAACGTTGCCGTGATCTGTGCACTGCCTGAAGCATCGGTGGATGACTCGAAGTACAGCAGATTCTTAACCCCCGACAGCTCGCGCTCGATCAGGCTTAC